>JAFGXZ010000133.1 GCA_016936335.1 Fidelibacterota bacterium | reverse complement strand
ATGTGATACAGATTGTTGACTATCTGAAAAAGGGATTCAATGTATTGATTTTTCCCGAAGGGACCACCTCAAACGGTGATGGAGTTATGCCATTCAAGAAAACGGTTTTTTCCTGTCCTGTACGGGCTAAAGTTCCTATATTGCCTATCAGCATTCGCTATACCTATATTGATAATCAACCCTTTTCCGAATCCAATCGTGACCGGGTCTGCTGGTATGGCGGTATGACCTTTCCGGATCATTTCTGGAGTGTGCTACAGTTGCGAAGAGTTGATGTTACACTGTCCATCCACCCGCCGGAGTTTGAAACACTGGAAGAAGACTGGCTTACACAGAATAGACGGCTTTCCATTAAAATCCACGATATTGTCGAAGCAGGTTATTTTTTCAATTAAAGATACTTGACAAAAATATCTGCGGAGCTAAATTATTGTAAATCGTTTTTTAATTATTGTGAATTAGTCAGGAGGAAGATAAATGGATTACACATTTAATGAACTAAAGCACAAAACAGTTGCTGAAATGCGGGAAATCGCCTCACAGATTGACAATGAAGCCGTCAAAGGCTACACTCAGATGAACAAGGACCATCTTCTGGAGGCAATCTGTAAAGCCCTCAATATTGATATGTACGTGCATCACAAGGTTGTTGGGGTTAATAAGAAAAAGATCAAGAGTAAAATTCAGGAATTAAAAAGAGCCCGGGATCTTGCTCTGGCAAGCGGAGATCATCAAAAGCTGGCCCATGTCCGCAGCCAGATTAAATCCCAAAAACGAAAATTACGCAGCGCAATGGTTTAATACCGGGCTGACAAACAACAATCTGAAAAATCCCTCTTTCGGAGGGATTTTTTATTTGTATTTAGAATTGAAGACAGCAATTTTTCTCCATTCAAATATTGTCCGGAAAGATGTCACGGATTTCAGAACGATAATCAGCCCGAAAACGGCAAATTTTTGGGCGATATTCTTGATTGAAAGATCAGCAAAATAGCTGATTGCATAGCTTATTACAGTACTTTGCAGGATGGTCTGCAGTATTACAGTCCGTTCTCTTTCACCGATTTTTCGGGATTCAATCAGGAACAGTGTTCCCAGCGCCCAGACCGCTGCAACAAACAGCGCCGCACCGATCATGTGAATGTTGTTATTAATATTATGGGGAAAAATAAATATAAAGCAGCCTAGACTGCCCATCAGGCTGAACGTGAATTTCAATCGGTGATGGACAATATTTTTATTTTTTAAGAATAGCCAGCCGATCATGAAAAAAATGATACCGGATATTACCATTCCAATCATAAAAATGATGCAGGAAGAATAATTTGATATTCCATCCGGTGTAATAGTGCTCCCCAGGTCGCTGAATGCTGAATTCCAAAACGAAAAAGATCCTCCGAATAATATCATGCTCAGCGTAAAGGTTAATCCAATCAGTAAAATCAATCTGGTAAAGAGAGAACTGATTTCCTTGTTTAATAATTCAGCCATGATTTGGTTTCACAAATCTTTAACTTTCAAAATAAACGAAATATTTTTATTTATATCAAGAGTAAACAGATCTGATTATTTGGATTTCGTAATCCGGATGAGATAATCAGGTGATATCGTGCCAGATAAGTGCGCTGGCGCCCAGGATGGCGGCATCGCTCATGGGGAGGCCGGAAGGAAGAATTTTTATTTTATTTCTGAAAATAGGTAGAAGGTTAGCTTCCATATATTTTTTTACAGGGCGGAAAATCAAATCACCGGCAGAAGCCAAACCACCAAACAGAATGAATGCTTCAGGACTGAAATAGAGCGTCGCATTCGCCATTCCTTCGCCAAGATACCGTCCGGTTGTATCAAAGGCTTTGAGAGCTAATTGATCTTTTTCCAGTGCGGCATTGTATATCGTTTTTGAACTAAGTTCTGATTCAGACAGTTTACGCAGTTCACTCGGATTATCTGAAGAATCAAGAAGTTGGCGCATCGTCCGGGTAATCCCGGTGGCCGAAGCATAGGCTTCAAGACAACCAAGCCGACCGCATCCACATTGGCGACCGTCTCGTTCAACAGTTACGTGTCCCATTTCACCGGCAAATCCATCATGTCCGTAAACCAGTTCACCATTGACCACGATTCCAC
This sequence comes from Fidelibacterota bacterium, assembly GCA_016936335.1. Lineage (GTDB taxonomy): Bacteria > Fidelibacterota > UBA2242 > UBA2242 > UBA2242 > B118-G9. Next base: position 1,026 of record JAFGXZ010000133.1, on the reverse strand, counting down.
TTCCGACCCCTGTTCCGAGTGTGATCTCGATAAAATTTTGCATATCTTTGGCATTGCCAAATGCCATTTCACCCAATGCGGCGGCATTCGCATCGTTAGTGACACTGACCGGCAAGTCGATATGCTCCTTTATAAGAGTCACAAGATCAACCGATACCCAGCTTAAATTCGGTGGATTTTCAATTTTTCCGGTGTAGTGATTTGCGTTTGGTGCACCGATTCCTACACCTTTTATGGTTATATCATCGGAAAGCTTATCCAGCCTGTTATCTAATTTTTCAAACAACCGTTGAATTAGATATTCTGCAGGTTTGTCGGCTTCTGTAGCAAGACTGTCACGAAGATAAACATGTCCGTTTTGATCGACTAAGCCGAATTTTGTATTCGTGCCACCGATATCAATGCCAAGAGTTAATTCAATCGTCTTCATAGTTTGTATTGTGTCAATTTTGTTTAATAAAAACCCCTATATAGTTTAGCAATATTTTTGATCGGATAAAGAGATTTTCAAGACCGGACAACTTTTTTCCTCAAATGATCGTCATTATACCATGATTTGTAATAAAAACTGAAAGCGGAGTGGGATTGTGAGACAATCATTTATATTTGGGATGATTCTGGTTTTGCCATTGTTTTCGATAGCAAAACTTACATTTGAGGAACTTGATTTATTCAGACTTCGGGAAGCCATAGCGGTTTACATTGACAGTGATAAATTGACAGTTGACGGTATTATTGATGAGCCGATCTGGCAAGAGGGTAATTGGCAGGGAGGATTCATTCAGCGTGATCCCAACGATGGTTCACCCGAAACATACAAAACGGAATTTTGCGTTTTCTATGATAATGATTATTTATATGTCGGGGCGCGTGCCTATGATCCTGAACCGGAAAAGATAATTGCCCTACTTACCCGTCGGGATAACTATACGGAGTCTGACTGGATGTATGTTTCGATTGATAGTTATGATGATAATCGAACGGCTTTTGAATTTGGGATCAATGCCGCCGGTGTCAAACATGATT
>JAFGXZ010000132.1 GCA_016936335.1 Fidelibacterota bacterium | reverse complement strand
TCCGGAGTCAGCAAGTCACGAATCCGTTCTACATCATCACAGCTTTCGGATATATTCAGGATACTTTTAACAATGCTGTCCGTTGCAGTAACACCAAAAATTCCATCCAATTCCGGCAACTCGAACCGCAGCTGCTCAGGATAACGTTGGGACAGACAGCCCATAACAATTACCTTTTTACCAGGGTTGTTTTTTTTTAACTCAAGGGTTTCCAGAATCGTTTCCACTGATTCTTCACGGGATGACTCGATAAAACCACACGTATTAATAATAATCACATCGGCGTTATCGGGTTGCGGATCATAGCTCATCCTGAAGGATTTCAAATATCCCATTAAAACCTCGGAATCCACCGTATTTTTAGGGCAACCGAGAGAAATTATGGAAAATATTTTTGGTTTCATTCCATTACTTTCAGAAGGGTATCCACAAAATCAGCGGGATCAAATTCAACCAGATCATCAATCTGCTCGCCGACCCCCAGGTACCGGATCGGAATAGACAATTTGTGGTGAATTGCCAGAACAACACCGCCTTTGGCAGTTCCATCCAGCTTGCTCAATATTATCCCAGTTACACCAACAGATTTTAGAAATTCCTGGGCCTGGACGATGCCATTTTGTCCGGTATTGGCATCCAGTACCAGCCAGATGTCATGGGGTGCTTCGGGAATTTGCTTGGCAATCACGCGCTTGATTTTGCCCAGTTCCTCCATGAGATTAGACTTGGTATGCAATCGGCCGGCAGTGTCAATCATAACAATGTCATGCCCTTTGGCCACAGCCGATTTAACGGCATCAAACGTCACTGCCGAGGGATCTTTTCCTTTGGGATTTCCTAAAAATTCCGCACCAGATCGCTCCGCCCAAACCTTGAGCTGATCGTAGGCTGCCGCCCGAAAGGTGTCCGCAGCAACCACCATTACTTTTTTTCCCTGAGATTGAAACATGTGTGCCAATTTACCGATACTGGTTGTTTTCCCGGTCCCATTAACACCAACAAATAAAATTATTCTCGGTTTTATCTCTGCCTCTTCAACTAGGATTTCGGGTTTGATCAGTGATTTCATCTCGGTTTTCAGGATTTCAGCCAGGTTCGCCGCTTCACGCCGGTCCACTTTCTTTAGCCGTTCGATCAAAACGTCGGTCAGTTCAACACCCAGATCTGAAGCAATTAACGTATCCTCAATTGATGACAAGAGTTCATTGTCGATTCGAAAATATTTTCCCAGCAATGGAATCCGGGTCGCAATGCTGGCTTCGGTTTTCCGCAATCCGTTCTGTAAATGATTCGGACGATCAATTGATACGGCTTTTTTCTTCCTTCTGAGGATATGTTGCGAAAATGTAACAATATACTGAAGCCAAGAGATGAAGAGAAAAAAGATCGACGTCCACATAATCGGAACGATCCAAGGTCCGAGGACATCAGTATAAATAAACGCCAAAATTGTGGCAGATGTAAAAACGATCGAGACCTTACCAAGTTTATTGGCCGAAGGGGCAATTTTAAGATTATTCATCAGGTAAATACCAACCATGGCAATCGTCAAATCACGCCCGGCCAACAGCAGAAAATAGGACATCGGCATTTTATCGGATTCCAATAGATACAACATAACACTGAAAATGACCACTTTGTCGGCAAAGGGATCCAGGATTTTTCCCAGATCAGTAATTTCATTGCCAATTCGGGCCAACCAGCCATCCAGCCCATCGGTAGCAATTGCAATAATAATAAAGATTAATGCAATGTCAGTCCTGCCTTTATTGAGGAAATAGAGAATTGGCAATGTTAAAAACGCCCTTAGAATGGAAATTATATTGGATATCGTTACAACCCGGTCAGGGTGCATCGATTCATATTTTTCACGTACTATATTTTTCAAAGCGTTCTCTGCTCCTCAGTTTTAATGGTTGCGGCAAGGTAATGTTCAAGTGCGTTGATCCCAACCCTATTTACAATATCCTGCCGATGTTCCAGAGCCTGCAGATCTCCACTGAAAATTAGGCTGCCTCTATCTAAAATCCAATAATGGCCGGAAATTTTCCGAATCAGATTAAAATCATGGGACACGATCATAATATGATGTTTTTGTTGAAATTCTTCCAGTACTCTATACAGCTGCGTCTTTCCTCTGCGACCCAGGCCGATGGTTGGTTCATCCAGAATCAATAATTCCGGTGACAGCGCCAGGCACAGCGCAATGGCCAGCCGCCGCAGTTCACCGCCACTCAGTTCAAATCCGCTTTTGTTTTTAATGACATCAAAATCCAAGGAAAATTTATCCAGATATGTGCAGATTGAATCAAAAACACCAGTACTCATTGTATTGTGAGATAGAATCTGCTGAACAGTTTCTCCGATGTGAACTCCTAACAATATCTTCTCCGGAAACTGGGGAGAATACATAATTTTCGGAAAGGTTGGCTGCCCATTTGTTAAAAAAGAAACCAATCCGGAAACAGGTTTGATTATTCCGGCCAGCAATTTGCTGAATGTCGTTTTTCCGGAACCGGACAGACCATACATTCCGAGTACACCATTAAAGGAATATTCCAGGTTTTTGATTTGCAGACAAAACATGCTGGTTTGATTAAACGTGTATTCAAGATTGCGGATGTTTACCATTAGGTCATTCAGCATAAACATCCTCAGTCATTTTCAAATAATCGCCGCTTTTTCCATTCCAGGTCACGGCTCCCCGATCCAGTTCAAAGACATAATCAGCCATTCGGATCTCGTGAATTTCCTGGCTAATCCAGATAACACTGACATCTTGTTTCCGCAGCTCGGAAATCCGCCGGTACAGTTGTATTTGTGCGTAAATATCCAGAAATGAACAGGGTTCATCCAGGATTAATATATCCGGGCAACTGATCATCATGCCAGCCAGCGCCAGGCGCTGCTTTTCACCACCTGATAAGTTATTCGGAGAATCGTTGCGTCGATCAGTCAAATTATATTCCCGCAGAGTATCCTCAACCCGGATTCGCATTTCCGCAGAAGGAATTCCTCGATTCTCAAGATTAAATGCCAACTCACGCTCAATATTGAAGTGAACAATCTGATCATCCGGGTTCTGGAACAGATATCCAAAGTGAATATCATTACTGTTCTTTCCATTTATATCAAAACTTATTTGGCCGTTAACCGGTTCCAATAATCCGGCAATTAACTTCAGCAGGGTTGTTTTTCCCGATCCGCTGTTTCCGGTTACAATGACCAGTGAATTCAGCGGTATTTCCAGACTGACATGGCTGAAAAGGGGCGCGGATTTTGTATACTGAAAATCCAAATCGCTTATTCGAATTCTCAATCATTCTCCAGTATTTCTTTGACCGTTCTGGCAGATGCACCCATATTATCCAGAATTACCTGTCGGGCGGCCTTAGATGCCTGTTGGTAAAATGTCTCGTTATCCATTAATTTGGATACCAGCAGATAAAGACTTGATTCATCGGCACAGGTAAATCCGCCACCGGCTTTCACCAATAGTTCCGCTTCACGGGAATTGTGGTAGTCCGGCCCAAAGATTACCGGGATACCGGCCACCGCCGGCTCCATGACATTATGAACCGAACCACGGAAGCCACCACCCACAAAGGCTAGATTCGTCTGATGATAGAGTTCCGCCAGAATTCCGATTTTATCAATCAGCACGATTGTCTCATTCACCGGAAACTGTTTTATCTGTGTGTAGCGACAAACCGAAACGCCGGTGCCGATGAATTGATCTTCAATACTTTCAAGGGCAAATTCGTTTGGCTCGTGGGGTGCGATAATGCATCTGGATTGGGAATATTGCTTGAGTATTCTCCGGATAGCCGGCACCATATGTCTGGC
>JAFGXZ010000131.1 GCA_016936335.1 Fidelibacterota bacterium | reverse complement strand
GCTCGCTTTGGCGGTATAGAAATCCCTCATCGGGCTCGAGCATGGGCTGCGGCGAATCCCCATTATAAGCTTACAATGGAATTTATCGGCGATTCTCTTACTGCGGGGGCGTGCAATGAGGACGGTGACACTGACCAGTGGGAAGACCTGCGAACCCATAACAGTGCGTGCAGCTATGCCGCGATGACGGCAGAGGCTTTTTCAGCGGACCATCGCAATATTGCCGTCAGCGGGATGGGGGTTTCTGCCGGCTGGACTGACGTCAAAGCCGGCCAGATTTGGAACCGGCTCTATCCCAAACCTTCTTCGCCGATGGCTGACTTAAGCAGCTGGAAACCGGATGTTGCATTCGTCTTTCTCGGCGCAAATGATCGGTCGTTTACCGAAGCCAAAGGTCAACCGTTTCCAACGGACTATACGGAACGCTATGTTTCGCTTGTGCAGGAAATCCGCGGGGCCTACCCCGATTCGCATATAGTTCTTTTGATGACGAACAAGTACGGTCCGAGATTGCAGCAGCCCTGGCGTACTGCGGTTGCTCAACTCGAAGCGAATGACAAGGCGATTAGCCATTATGTGTTTGAGCGCTGGGTAAAGGATAGTCATCCGCGTGTTGCGGACCACCGGGCGATGGCCGATGGCTTAATTTTGTGGCTGAGAAAGCAATCGTTTATACCACACTGCCAGTAGCATGGTGTTTTCATTGCGAGCGGAAAAATCTTGCTGTCAATCTGTTTCTTTTCTGATACTTGACGGCGAACAGCCGCGATATTTTTTGTATAGCCTTGAGAAGTAATAGGGATCACTGTATCCAAGACGATGGGCGATTTCTTTGATGGTCAATTCGGGATTCTTTTGCAGGAACTGGTCCGCTTTTTCCAATTTAAGGTCAATCTGGAATTGTTTGAAACTTTTGCCTGTCATCTTTTTGAATTTGTGGGAAAGACTTGACTCGCTTTGCAGTAATATCCTGGATGCTTCCGAAAGACCGACTTGATCCTCGAGATGCGACTGCAGATAGGTGATAAGGGGTTTGATGGATTTATTGCCGTAAAGCTCTACCATGTGTCGGTAGAGGATGTAGTCGATTAATATGGAAAATAACTTTAAGATGTAATTCGCTTTTAATTTAGAGAAATTGGGTGTTTGTAAAAAGGCATTTTCGATTTCAGAGTTGCCGTATTTCTCTTGCCATTGGCTAATAATGCTGCTTTTAAGGCATTGTTCTTCAGTTCGGAATTGGCCAACCATTAAAAAACCAGTCAGGTCTTCGTCCATATAAATCGGAGTTACTGCTTCGGTCATTCCGCCGTGACATTGGTATTGGATCATCGTTTTCTGTTCAACGGCTTTGCGTCTCATTTTCTGGTCCAGGTCAAGGCAGGTCTGCTCGCGGCCGAGGTCGTTTCGAAGGAGTGTGCAATATCGACATAACCCCTTTCTCTTGCCGACTTTAAGCTCTCTCCCGTCGGTTGAGAAAAAGGCGATCCGGATATCAAACAATTCCGTGAAAATATCCAGTATATTCTGGATTTCGTCGCTGAAAATGTATTTTAGCGGATACTTCATTTTTGCAATTATACCCCATTAATGCTGAAACGTCCATCATAAATACAAGATAATCCATTTTTCTTCAGGCGATAAAAACTATAATGAGGTTACATCGTTGGTGAGAAGCATGTGTAATATTGAAAGTAGAGCTAAATTCATGACAACAAAACGAAGCATCATAAAATTGGTCCTGGAGGGTAAGCGTCCGCCCTATGTTCCCTGGTCCTTTAAATTCACCCAGGAAGCGGAAGCGGTTTTAGCCGATTTTTATGGTACCCACGATCTGGATCATGTTGTAGGGAATCATATTGTCTGCCTCGGAAGCGATATTGGATTTTTTGAGGAAATTCAAAAAGATCAGTTTCAGGACGTTTTTGGTGTTGTTTGGGACCGGACGGTTGACAAAGATATTGGAATTGTTAAAAACCGGGTTCTGAAAGACCCTGTCATGAATGGATGTCTATTTCCCGATCCTCTGGATGCCCGTTTTTTCAGCAATATCGAAGACAAACTTTCACGGTATCCCGATTGTTTTCGGCTGTTCGAAATAGGTTTTTCTTTGTTCGAGCGGGCGTGGTCACTTCGCGGGATGGAAAACCTGATGATGGACTTTATCGATCATCCCGCTTTTGTCCATCAATTGATGACGGCCATCGCGGATTACAATATTGCCCAGGTCCGGGAAGCGGTCAAATATGATATCGATGCTGTTTATTTTGGCGATGACTGGGGTCAGCAGCACGGTTTGATTATGGGGCCTCACTTTTGGAAAGAGTTTATCCTGCCGCAGCTTCGACGGATGTATCAAGCCGTGAAGGATGCCGGGAAATATGTGTTTATTCACAGTTGCGGTGATGTGGATGAGTTATTTGATGACCTGGTGGATGCCGGATTGGACTGCTTTAACCCATTTCAGCCGGAAGCGATGGATGTTTACGCCCTGTTGGAGAAGTACCGTGGAAAACTGGTATTTCATGGAGGGCTTTCGATGCAGAATACCCTTCCGTTCGGCACGGTGGAAGAGGTGAAATTGGAGTCCCGTCGATTACTGGATGCCGGTCTCGACGGGGGGCTGATTTTTTCGCCGTCTCATTCGGTGGAGGGGGATACAACACTGGAAAACATGCTGGCCTTTATCAATATGGCTAAAGATCAGGAAGGATATCGCAGAGCAACGGCTCTGTCCCGCAAAATTGTAGAGGTTCCCGAAGTGAGTTCATCGCATCGAGTTCAGGCTTCTTTCAAATACAAGTAGTAATAAAAAGTTATTCATAAAAGACGATTCGACAAGGACTAGGAAACAGCGTTGTTTTAGACAGAGATTCTGTGTTTTGCCGCATCATTAGAAAACAGGCGTTGGAATACTGCAGCGGGCGGTCCGCTGCTTAGCGATAGAGTGGTAATGATTTCGGAGGTGTAAAAATGAGAACGAAGATCATGGTTACGTTGGGAGCGATGCTGTGCGTCATGCTGTCTGTTCCGGCGATGGCAACGGAAATTGCGTTAGATGTCCCGAACTATTCTTTTGAATCCCCGGTAACCAGCAGCTATTATTTTGGTGTTGGTCAGTGGGGAAGAGTCGGGAACGCTGGAACCTTCAGCAATTCTGCCGGGTACGGCACACCGATTGCCAATTGCAATGGCAATCAGATGGTATTTTTAGGTAACACCACGGGATACATGATGTGGACTGATATGCCGGTTATTCTGACCAAAG
>JAFGXZ010000130.1 GCA_016936335.1 Fidelibacterota bacterium | reverse complement strand
TAACAATTCCGATGAACTGTCCCATTTGAATTTCACGGCGTTGAAACGACAGACCGCCAGGCATTCACCACACCCGATACAAATAGCCTCATCAATAGACGCGAATTCATCACCAACTGTGATGGCGTCCACAGGACACCACTCTGCACAGACACCGCAGGCTGTGCATATGCTTTCACTGATAATTGGTTTGGATACCGAGTGCTGGGTGAGTTTGCCTTTGCGGCTGGACATGCCCATCCCCAGATTTTTAATTGTGGCGCCCAGACCGGTCGCCAGATGACCAGTGGCATGGGAAATGACAATTGCCGAATTTGCCGAGACAAGTTCCGTGGCCAATGATATTGCTTTGTTCAGGGGCGCGTTGATCTCGATTTCCGTTTCATTGCGCCCCAGAATGCCGTCGGCAATAATGATTGGCGCTCCCAGTTTTTCGGAAGTAAATCCATGTTCGGCAGCAACTTCAATATGATCGATGGCGTTGTCGCGGCGGCTTTTATAGAGTACATTAGTATCGGTAACAAAGGGTTTTGCGTGGCAGCTTTTGATCATTCGGACAATTGGTTCCACATAATGATGGGGCAAATGACTGGTGTTACCGGGTTCGCCGAAGTGGACTTTGACTGCCGTAACATCATTCTTTTCGATGATTTTGTTAAAGCCGGCAGTTTTAAACAGTTTTTTCAGGCGGTTTTTGATTTGGTCGATCGGATCGGAATGTTGAAAGCGCAATAAATAAACAGTAGTCGTCATAGGAATCCTTCAATAATACTGGTTAAAATATACGTGAATTCAAATGAAATTCAAGGTTGTCAGTTTTTAAAAATGATTATATCGAAACATTCCACTGGAATTTCAGTAAAACAACTTTGCTTTCTTTCAAAGGAATGGTTATTTTTAGTCGATAAGAAGGAATACCAAATGAGACAACTTATTAAAATTATTCTGATACTATTTGTGTTTCTGTTTTTTAATCGGGGGGCATTTTCACAAAAAAAATATGGAATCGATGATCCTGATGCGCGGTATGGCGGACTGGTCCTGGTACAATCCAATAATGGTGGCGGCATCGGTGGTTATTACGAATGGGCGCTTAACTCAGCCAATCATCTGACCTCCAACCTCAATTTTATCTTTGTCCGTGGAGATAATGATTACCCGATTTATAATCCATATTCCTATTATGGTAATACAAGTTATTATTATGAACGTTATGATAAAACCCGGTTGAATTTCCTGGCAATTCAACTGGGTTACAAACGGGTTCTGTTTACCGATAAACTGGCGAATAACTTTCGGCCGTTTCTCTACTTTAATGCGGGGCCGGTCGTTGCCATCGATCCGGCCAATGTTGCCGACTGGTCTGAGCGGGTAAAAAATATCGACTATTTTTATAGCGGAGCTGTCAATGTTGGGGCAGGGATTGATTTCGCAACGATGCCAAAATCTCTGATTTCACTCTTTGTCGGTTATGAATATCTCAACTTTCCGAAAAAAATTGATATTCCAAGCGAATTGCCTCCGGGAGAATTGCTGGATTCTTACTATACCGGAAAACAGGATTTCAGCGGATTGGTCATTAAGATTAGCATCGGAAAAAAGTTTTAATGCATCAGTACTCTTTTTATGTATTACCGGATAAAATAAATGAAAATACTGCAATACTGACGGGTGATGATTTTCGACATTGTATTCAGGTCCTGAGAAAAAAAATCGGGGATGAAGTCTCTCTTGTTGATGGCCGGGGAAATATATTTCATTCGACTATTCAGGAATGTACAAAAACCGCCTGCACCTGCCGGATTTTATCCCGGGAAACCCATACAACAGACTTGAATATTAAAATTATTCTGGGTTTTGGGCTTGTGAAAGCAAAGGCTCTGGAACTTATAATTCGTGACGCGACGGCCTTGGGAGTCCACAGTATTGTGCCGTTGCAGACAACCCATTCAATTAAACAACGCCTCAATGCGGATAGAGCACATAAAATTGCCGTTGAATCGATCAAACAGAGTGGGAATTGCTACCTTCCGAAAATTGAGCGGCCACAGTCCCTGGCAGCGTGGTTTAAAGGATTGAATTCGAATGTTGTAAAAATTGTCTGTGACCAGGAAAGCGATGGAAAATTATCAGAATTGTTATCAGACAGTGGTTCAGTTAAATCGATTGCAGTTTTAGTGGGACCGGAAGGTGGTCTGTGCGAGGATGAATTGAAAATGGTCTTTAATGCCGGTTTTGTATCGATAAATTTAAATCCGTTTCGCTTACGGACGGAATTGGCGGTCGTGGCGGCAATCTCAAGTATTTGTTCATTAATGAAGTGATGAAGGGGATGTAAATGAGTGGTGATTGTATTTTCTGTAAAATTGCCAAAGGTGAGTTTGGGACGAAATTTATTTACGAAGACAAGGATCTTTTGGCGTTCCATGACATTAATCCTCAGGCGCCGGTGCATGTATTGATTATTTCCAGAAATCATATTTCGCGTATAAACCAACTGGATGATTCGAACCCGGACCTGGCCGGGAAAATGATCCTGACTGCGAATAAAGTAGCCCGGAATGAAAAGATTTCCAAAGCCGGCTATCGTCTGGTATTTAACTGTGGACCCGATGGCGGGCAGGAGGTTGAGCATATTCATCTGCATCTTCTCGGTGGACGTCAAATGAGTTGGCCGCCGGGATAATGTATTTGAAAGCGCCTGAATACCATTTGACCGGATATTTTTCCGTTGGGCAAGAATCGCATGTCATTTTCCATTGAAATGAATATATTAATCCTGTACCTGAAAATGTACGATTAGAAAACTGAACTATGTATATTTCCAAACTTTCACTGTACGGTTTCAAATCTTTTTCGAAGAAATCTGAGGTTCATTTCGGAAAAGGAATTACAACCATCGTCGGGCCAAACGGCTGTGGGAAAACAAATATTGTGGATGCAATTCGTTGGGTAATTGGTGAACAGAAATCCAGTATCCTGCGGGCCGATCGTAATACGGATATGATCTTTAATGGTACAGCAACCCGCCGGCCATTAAATCTGGCTGAAGTGTCCCTGACAATTCACAATGTCAGCGGCAGAATATCACTACCCTATTCTGACATCATCATCACCCGCCGGGTTTACCGGAATGGTGAAAGCGAATATTTCATCAATAACAACCTTTGCCGCCTGAAGGATATTACCGACCTGTTTATTGATACCGGGATGGGCGCCAATGCCTATTCAATTATTGAATTGAAAATGATCGAGGATATCCTGAGTGAAAATCCTGAAGAGCGTAAACGACTTTTTGAAGAGGCTGC
>JAFGXZ010000003.1 GCA_016936335.1 Fidelibacterota bacterium | reverse complement strand
GCGAGGTCGAGACTGAATATATAAAGATTGATAAAAAGGAGTTTCTCAAATTTTATCAATTTATTGAGGAAAACAATTATCCGGTTGTGCATCATTCGGCATTGTATATACAGCGCTATTCGCCAGCATACCGGGTCGTATCAAAATCTGTCTGGGAAGAAATTATTACGCAATATAAAAAATGATAATGACACTATTTCTTCTATCAGTAATTATTGGAATTATAATTGCCCGGATCCAGTTTCGGACCATGACTTTCCGGGGTTCATTACAAAAAAGTATCTTTCGTTTATTGATGATTTCCATCCTGTTCGCCTTGGTTACCGGGCTGATTCTGCACCAGACCAATCGTATAGACAGTATTCGGTTTTATCTGTACTTGATATCCACAGGCACATCAATAGGCCTGTTCATGACTCTGGAACGGGTTGTGAAAAAGTATTGGATTGCTGTCGTCGTGACAGCGATTTTAGCTGGGTTGATTTGTCATTTATTCATGAACTACAAAACCGATCATGTCACACAAGGCAGCTTTTTTGTCGGAATGGCACCGGGAATCGGGTATCTGATCTGGGGGTTAATCAAGAAACGATGGCTTGTTATAAACACTAAAAACGATGATAGCAGATTCTATGATTAATGGCTTCAAACGAACTGGATTATTGTTATTGATGTTGCTCAATCCATTAATATCCCAGCCGATAAACATACCCGGTTTGGATGAATATATTCAACGCAATATGGAATATTTCAATGTTCCCGGCCTTTCGATTGCAATTGTAAAAGACGAGCAGGTAATTTTCTCAAAAGGATATGGCACCCGGGAAATTGGACAGACAAAGAATGTTGACGATAATACGTTATTTGCCATTGGTTCTATCTCCAAATCCACTACGGCTATTGCTCTAGCGATGCTTGAGGATGAGGGAAAACTTGCATGGAACGATAAGGTTATTCAACATCTACCTGATTTTCAGATGTACGATCCCTGGGTGACGAAAGAAATTACAATTACTGATCTTTTAACACACCGAAGCGGATTGCCAAGCGTCAGTGGTGGCACGATCTGGTATGGATCGGACTTCAGCAGAGAAGAGATTGTTCACCGAATACGCTACTTAAAACCTGTTAGCAGTTTTCGGAGTGAATACGCTTATCAGAATATCATGTATGTGGTTGCCGGGCAGATAATTCCATCGATTACCGGAAAAACCTGGGACGAATTCATCCGCGAACGATTGCTTACTCCACTCAATATGAACCGAACAACGACTACAATGGCAGAACTATCAAGTATGCAGAATGTAGCGAGCCCACATATATTAAAGAATCAAGAAGTCATTATTGTACCACACCGTGATTATGATAATATTGGACCAGCGGCTTCAATTTATTCCTCTGCCAAAGATATGGCGCAATATGTCAAATGTTTATTGAATTACGGGGAATTTAAAGGTAGGCGGATTTTTAGCGAGACCAATGCCAAAGAAATGTTTCGTCCCCAGATGACCATCCCTGTATCGGATTATAGTGACGACATGCAACGCCGGCAACCACAATACCGAGCCTATGGTTTTGGCTGGTTTTTAGAGGATTATCAGGGACAAAAAATTATCCGGCATTCCGGTGGGGTCGACGGCATGCGGGCCTTGGTAGCGATGGTTCCATCTGAAAATCTTGGTTTTGTCATTTTAACGAATCAGGAAGAATACCGAATGTACTATACAATATTTTACAGATTGCTGGATCACTTTCTCGGTTTTCCCGAATATCCCTGGGATCAAGTATTTCAAAAATCCGCAGACAGTCCAGCGGAGGAAAAACAACCCAAAATTTATAATACTCAAATGTCGTTATCTTTGAAAGAGTACTGCGGAATTTATCAGGATCGCATGGTTGGTGACATTACTGTAGACATAATAAATGACAAACTCGTACTCGCATTTACTCATACTCCATGTTTTACAGCCGAATTAGAACATTGGGACGGCAATATCTTTCGTTTGACCTGGCGTGATCCGACGATTCCGCAAGGATTTGTCGAATTTCAGATGGACAAGGATGGTATTATCACCCGACTGAAATTTGACCAGCCACAGTTGCTGGATGTCGATTTTGATGAACTTGAGATCTATCGAAAAGAGGAGTAATCGTCATTCTGTAATAGTAAAAAAATGGTCGAAGCCGGGTGATATAATGACGAAAAAAGAGGTAATTTTATCTGTTAGTTTTCCGTTGCGTGTGTAGGAAACATTATTTAAATTAAGTCTCGTTTTTTGAGGCACTTACAGACGGACAAAGCAGTGAACAGATATTTTATTGAAGATTTGTCTATCTCGAGAATATTTTCGGGCGATTAGCTCAGGTGCTTAGAGTACTTGTCCCGACGTGTCGGGAGGGTCGCTGGTCCGGACTTTGCTGAATATTTGTGGATGTTATTTTAAAAGGGCGATTAGCTCAGGTGCTTAGAGTATTTGTCCCGATGTGTCGGGAGGGTCGCTGGTCCGGACTTTTCTGAATATTTGTGAATGTTATTTTAAAAGGGCGATTAGCTCAGGTGCTTAGAGTACTTGTCCCGACGTGTCGGGAGGGTCGCTGGTT
>JAFGXZ010000002.1 GCA_016936335.1 Fidelibacterota bacterium | reverse complement strand
GCGCCAGTGATAACTCTACCGAGCCAACCGGTTCCGGGGTCTTGATCACCACCCAATGGTTGAACAGCGTCCACCCGGCAAAGGCCCCACATCCGATAAAAGCGATTTTGGTATACAGATCAAAATTCTCCACCTGCTTACGCAAATCCGTCGCATCCGCCGTGGAAGTGGCGTTGTTGTACTCTTCAAATTTCGAATCCGACAGAAATTTCAACGCCAACCCGGCCACTCCCGCGGCACCGGATCCATACATGGTGTAGGTCCGGTATTTTTTCCAGCGGATCCGTTTTTCCAGGTTCAGGGCATCCCGGGTTTTTGGCATGATGATATTATCACTGGTGGTTTTATCGTCTTCAACTGTATACGTTTTCACGACATCTTCGTAAAATTCCAACCGGGCAAAGACATCATGCTCGCCGGATGGGACTTTATCAATGCTTACCGGAGTTTTCCCAACCAGATTATCATCCAGGAATATCTCAGCTCCCGGCGGTTCCGACGTCAGTGATAATTTCCCAAATCGGGGCTTCAGACGAAATGTATAACTCATCGTGGTATCCGGTTCCACCTTGATCTGTTCGACTTTATCGTGATACATATCCTTCTTCAGAACCAGTTCATAATCACCTTCCAGCAGGAGGCCCTCATAGGGTGTGAATCCATATTGTGTCCCGTTCAGCAAAACTTCAGCCCCATCGGGAATCGAACTGATGACAAGCGTTCCTTCGGTGATTAATTCCTCAACCTGGTAAAATTTCCGATCCCGCTGAGCCAGCTTCGGCAGACGGATTTTTCCCTCTTTGAAACCCGGTGCTTTTACAGTCAGGATCTGACGATCCAGGCGAACAATCACCAGGTATTTACCCTCCCTGGGTGTGCTTTTATCGGCAATCAAGCCCAGGTTGGAACTGATACTCAGATTGCCCAAAGATGAAAAAACATAGACGGCCGCATAATCGGGATAATCAATAAAAACCGGTATGCCGGCCGGAGCCGCGACCTCCTTGATATCGAATTCCTTCAACTGTCCAAACACCGTATTCATCATGAACAGAATTACAATTCCCATCAGAATTTTCGAGGATAATTTCATTGTCTATCCTTTCATTAGATCAATTGTTATTATTGCACAATCTCAAAATCCCCCAACCCGATCACTTCATCACCGGAGGTGTACTTCTCCGGCTGCCAGGTCCGCACATGGATCATCGGGTTATCTTCATCCTTGAAATCAATCATTAAAAACAGGTAGCCGACATCGGAATAATTAGACGATGTCCAATGTTGCAGCAGGGTAACGCCGTATATCCGGTCATACAGCGGGTGCTGGTAAATTTCAATATCATCAAACCCGACCTTGATAAACTGGTTCACTTTAAAAACCCGTGTCAGGCGGTCGACATATTCCTGTTTATTCAGACGGATCAGTTCGACTTTCTTTTTCTCGAAACTACCATCCAGCATGCTGGGACTATTTTCATCCTCCTCAATAACTTTGCCAACAATGATTAGCGCATGATCACTGAAAACACTCTGGATATAGGGCAGATCCTTACGATTGTAGGCCGTGCGGAAATTTTCCACAAAGTCGAGAATGATCTGGCGGCGGCGAAATTCCGTCACCGTATTACCAGCCTGCAGAAGGCTTTTATAGCGCTGATTTTCCAGACCGAAATAAAAATCATCAATCAATCCGGTGGGGGTTATCAGGATAACACCCTCTTCATAATGATGATCTTCTCCCTCAATCTTAAAAACCAGCGACACCGGACGAATTTCATAACTGCGATCGGAACGGGTTACCAGGCTGGTAATGATCTCCGTCTCTTCACAATAAAAAGATTTTGTGTTCCAGAGTGCCAGGATATTTTTCATGGCGGATTCGGTAAACATGTTTTCATTCAGCACCGGCAGGGTTCCGTTCTTGAATGTGATATTGAATTCGGTCAACAGATAAGAGGCCGCTTTTTCAATTTTCTGCTGCAGGGTCGGATTACCAATGGGCGACAGGTACACCTGGGTTTTATGCTGCGCCAGAATCGGCAACGTCATTAGTATTACCAAAAAAATAGAAACCTGTTTCTTCATCAATAGACCTCCGTATAGATCGAAATCATCCCGCGGTAGTGTCCGCCGAGATCGGGTATCAGATCGCCGGTTTTTAGATCCCGGCGCCCGGTTTTTCCTTTATCCAGAATGGCAACAATGGCTTTTGACTGGGGATGAACAATGAATATATAGCAGTTTTCGGGTTTGACAAAATTCTCGGCCTTGCCGAAAATCAGCTTGCGCCTTTTCTTATAGCTGCTCAGCTTGCGCGCCAGTTCATTATAACTCTTACAGGCAGCCAGGTCTTCGATCACCGGTGAATCAAAAACCGGCTCCCATTTTCTCTGTTCTTCTGCAACCGCTTTAGTTGCATGCGTAATATTCTCCGATTTCCCATCGGCAAATACGCGTTTGCTTACTGCTAAATCGGGATTATTATTGAATATTAATGTGACGACGTGCTCGTTTTTATCGGCGTAATTATGCAGCGGATTTTGCTGGGAGCTGCTTTCACCATCCCCGAAATCCCAGGCCAGATCCGAAATACTCAGATTGGTATGCACCGGTTTGAACAGTAACGCGCCACTGACTTGTGGGTAAATGTTGAAACCAATTTTTAGATAGTCTGAATAGTCGAGAGAAATTTTCTTATCCTGCGTTATCCTAAAATTGTCATGCAGTTGCAGAATATCGCCTTTGGTCTTTATTCGATCAAGGCTCACCGCCAGGATCACATCCAGATCTTCATGGAAAGCCGATGGCAGCATATACCGGAAAAACCGGGTTTTGCCATCAACGACTTCCATATCGGCGCCATCCTCGGTATTTAACCGGGCGATGATATTTCCAGCCGGTTTATTGCTATCAAATATCTCCACCGGAATGGTCACCATCGGAACAGAAGCGTCAATCGTCACCTTTCCGGTTCTGATTGTCAATCCGGCCAGCCAGCTTTCGATTTTATTCTTCAGAAACACTTGGACATTGGGATATTGCTGACCATTGGCGGTGATAAATTTTATCGGTTCGGGACACTGAAACGTGCGCAGATAGGCCAGGTAATAATCCTCAACCAAGTTGGAAACGTTCTGTTGCTGCTCATCCATCTCAAGCGAGGTCACCATTCCGCTGATCTCCGTGGAAATAGCAGCGATACTCTTACGATAGTCCTCTCTGGAAATATAGGCGATCACCACACTGTTACCGCGGCGGGTCTTGGTATAGAAATTGACGCCCTGCAGCGATAACCGGGACGACGCCTGTACCATGGAGCGGGCCTCTTCACTGTATTGATCGTTGACCTGCCCTTCTTTGGTCATCACCTCGGAACTGACGGTAACCTGAATCTTGAACATCATATCCTGGAGGGCCATGTTTTTAGCCTGCTCGACGGATGAATGTTCGCCTTCGCCCCAGTAATAATTTCCCGACAGCTTGATGTTCTGTTCGTTCTGCGCAATCAGGCAGAGCGGCAGAAGTATAACCAGCAGCTTAATATTTCCCATCCTCCCAAACATGTTACCTCTGATTATTTTACGAAATTATTGTATCTTAATTTGAAACAATTGCTCCTTTTTGTCAACGTTTTCTGTCGAGAAAATATTATCGACATTATCCCGGCGGATATTGGGGAAAAACCGTGCATCAACGGTAATGGAATCAGCGTCAAAAATTGAAACCGGAAGATTCAAAGACATCAGATGGATGTGATTAAACATCCGGTTTTCAAAAACGACCACCACCGAATAGCCGCTCTCAGTTTCTTCTTCAATACCGGAATAAACAATATGTTTCTGATCCAGGGCGTGTAAAATTTGCTGATAACTGATAGATAAAGTGACTGCGGGTATACTCTTGTATTTCAGGTTCAGGTTTACAGGAGCTGCTGTTTTTATCGTTTCCTGCAGAAAATTTGAGATACTTTCCCGGGGATATTTTGACGAAAATACGAGGTCACGACTGGTGTCCGTCAGAGTATAATAGCGACGGTTATACATTCCGTTAATAAATTCTCCTCCCGAAAACAGCCACAAATCATTCTCGAGTGGTTCGATATCGTCATCCCAGACATCTCGGAAGCCAATGGTGTAATTTTCAACAATTTGCCGGATCAGGCGCTGGTCAAGTTCCCGTTTATCGAAACCGGTGATCAACTCTTCCCGGGCGGGCAATATCCACTCCAGCCGATGACCATTGAATTCGCATTTCATGAGGAATTGATAATCTTTCCAAAAATTTGGAAAACTCCGTGCTGAAAGCATGATCAGCAATACCTGTTCAATCCGGTTGAATCCAAGGTTACCAAAGGGTTCACCATCCAGAATGACAGAAACTCCTTCCGTTTTCAGCAATTCACCAGCCCGGTTCCGGTTCAGGATGATTTCCAGTAACAATCGTTCCATTGCCCGGTAAATTACAATTTTAGGAAAATGCTCAAATCGATTGAACAGTTCAACGCCAATATGGACAATCATCAGATTCTGATTGGCTTCAATGATAATGGGAATATTCTGACTGCCAATCTTCATCTCCAGGCGTCGCTGAATGACAATCCCGCCATCCATTTCAACAATTGTATCACCCAGTAGATGAACATTCTGTTTATTCAACTGCCGGAACAGTGAATTAAGTTTGATGCTCTCACATGTTACACTTCCGATGTCCTTGGGCATTAATGCCAGACACTGCTCCTGCGCCCCTGCTTTACCTAAAATAAACAGGTATAAAAGGATAATACTGGTGGATATAATTCGCCGCATGCTCATATTTTTAATATATGATAAAATAAGTGATGGCGACGAAAAGCAAAAGAATTTATCGGAATAGATTTAAGAAAATTTCAGGATATCCGCCGGTTGAAGCGCCTCAGCATAAGGATAATAAATATAGCATGAACAACCATACCAACAATAATAAACAAGCAGTAATGCGCATAGGGTTCAAAACTCGCCAGGTAGGCCTTGGTAATCCAGAAGGGCGGCAGAACACCGGCAAGATAAGCCCAGTTGGATTTCACAAAATAACCCACAAAAGGCGCCAGAAAGATCATACTGGTCAGTTTATAGATTGCCAGACCTTCGACTTTGTTATTGGCAAAAGCCGCCAGGAAGAGCGCCAGCATCGGCGCTTCCAGCGCTGCCATCAATCCAACCGGTATCAACCGGATGACCGGAATTGGCGTCAAATTAGCAATAAACAGAACCAAGTACATGATCACAAAGCTGATGATCACCGGACTGACAATTCGATAGAGCAGATAACCACTTTTGGACAATGGCGTCACGGCCATGTAACTCAGAATATCTTCATCCCGTTCATCCAGCAGCATGAAGCCCATTACCATTCCTACAAAACTGGGCGTCAGAAACGTCAGAAAACTCATCATGAAGGCGTAGTGCTCCATTAAATCAACCCATTGGGCAACAAAACCTGCGATCAGCGGAACAGCAAAATGAAACAGTAATGCGATAAAAACCGGAATGCAGTAGATCAGAATCAGGAAACTGTCGCGGGTAACATTCTTCAGGTCGCCCCAGGCCAGCGTTAAGAACTTTTTCATGAGGCCGCTCCCGTCCGTAATACGATATATTTATAGAACCAGTTTCTTGCCCAGCGATAGGCCAGATAATTATAGATCACCAGAAGTATCACAGACAGCGTGAGTTCAATAGCTGCCTTCGGCGCAAAGGCCGCATCGATCAGAGTGATGGAGGACTGGGTTGGAATGATATAAAACAGCGGGGAATCAAAAACCCCAAAATAATCCAGCACCGGTGCAATAGCCAAGATAAAATAGATCGGTGAACTGAGCAGATAGCCATTCACTGTTTTGGTAAAGGATACCAGGGTGAAACCCAGAAAAATGAAGAGCACCGAGCTCAACCCAATTCCCAGAAAAAGCCAGATTGGATTGAAAGAGAACCCAACGCTGGCTACCGTGATCAGGAAACTTGAAAGGACGGCCAGAACCGTCAGTGAAATCACTTTCGACCAGATGTATTCCTCCATCCGGATAGGGGTAATGAAAATCCCATCCAGGGTTTTCTGACTCTTTTCCAGCAGGATAATCCCACCCAGAAAAAGAAAACCCAGGATCGACGGATCAGTCAGCAGGGTCAATACCAGCGCCGGTTGACGAATCTCAATCGGCAAACTGCGAATCACGACAATGTAGACAATGCAGACAATCAGGTAGGCATAATAAAATCCGTGCCGGAACTGCAGACGCAAATCGTATTTTATTGCATTGGCCAGCCTCATTTCAGACTCCTGCCGGTAGCCTGGATGAAAATATCTTCCAGCGAGGCTTCCTGGGTATGAATCGTCTCAATTTCTTTCGATTTTATCAGATCAATGAAATCCGTATTACTGCCAATATTTTTCATCGCGAATTCCCGGGTCATCGTCGAACCGTTTTGCCGGTATTCCACCCGCACATTCTTCTTTCCGTTGCGGATTTTCAGTTCCCGGGGCGAATCAATCAAGCGAATCTGTCCGTCCACAATAAAGGCCACCCGGTCGCAAACCTCATCGGCGACGGTCATATTGTGCGTTGTCAGAAAAACCGTTTTTCCTTCGGCTCTCTTTTCAAGAATAAGATTCTTGATGTTCTTCGCGTTGACCGGATCAAGCCCGGAAGTCGGTTCATCCAGAAAAATCAGTTCCGGTTTGTTCAGCAGCGCCCGGATGAAATTCAGCCGCATCTTCATGCCCTTCGAATAACCGGCCACCCGGGTGTCGGCATCATCGGCTAACCCGACCAGTTCCAGAAGTCTCAACGGGTCTTCCGTTTCTCCATTATAGAGGGAAGCAAAAAACCTCAGATTTTCCAGGGCGGTGAGTTTGGTGTAGAGATTGGGAAATTCGAACTCCACCCCGATTTTTTCGTAATAATCGTTTTTCTGGTCGCGCAACTCTTTTCCAAAAACCTGCACCTGACCGGCATACTGCTTCAGAATGCCGATAATGATTTTCTGGGTCGTGCTTTTTCCGGCGCCGGATGGCCCGAGGAAGCCGAATATTTCACCTTTTTCGATGTGAAAATCAATCCCGTGAATCGTCTCTTCGGAATTACCGGGATAGGTGTATTTAAGATTCTTGATTTCAATCATGAGTGCTCCCTGTTATCAACCAATCCTTTCGCCACCACATCCACGAGCAAATCGATCACCGCCGGGTAGACCTCGGCTCCGATCTCATCTTTATGAAACGTTATCATGAAAATAGCCCTGAAAAAGGCAATAATGATCTCCGGGTCCGATTGCTTCAGATTGCTTTTTTCCTGGAAATGCCGGACAAATTCAATCCCGGCCTGCAGGTCATTTTCCTGGTGACGATTCAATCGTTCCGGCGGCAATTTCCGCAGCAACTGTTCATAGACGCCGGGTTCGTACATTTTCATTAAAATCTTACTGTTGGCCACCAATTCCAGTGACTGCTGCAAGACTTGACGAATGGCATTTTCGGCGCCGATCCCAGTTTTCACCGCATCAGAGAGAATGGTTTCCCGGAAGTGTTCTTCCTCTTCAAAGATTTCAAAAAAGAGTTCTTCCTTGGATTGGAAAAAGTTATAGAAACTGCCTTTGGCGATACCTACAGCCTGCGTTATTTCGTCCACCGATGTTTTCTTCAACCCGTAGATTTCGAAGAGCTGTCGCCCTTTTTCCAGGAGTTTTTGCCGGATCCGGTCTCTTTCGTTTTCATCAAAGGATTTTACCATCAATCTTCTTTCTGTGATTCTATGACCAATTCTGTCATATGGTCACAGATAGTTTAAAAAAAGGGGAATCGAATAGCAAGTTGTAGTAAATTATTATAAATATTTCAATCCGCCACCATATCCAGAAAATTATGTTAAAATAGAAATAATAGCTTTTCTATTCTATTTTAGTCGAAAAGTGCTTGATGTCATAAGTGAAAAGAAACATTAAGTATCG
>JAFGXZ010000129.1 GCA_016936335.1 Fidelibacterota bacterium | reverse complement strand
ATAACATCCCGGTCCGTAATCGGGTGAGCAATACCAAGCCGCGGACTCCAGTAAAATTTCCGATCAGCCGCTGTTGGATCAAGCACTTCACCGCCAGTAGAAGGATTCAATACCGGATTATCCAGATCGCTGGGAATGTTGTCCCAATTCGGATCAAAGAAATCAAACCGTAATCCGAAATTGACAATCATGCCCTGGTATTCCATTTTATCCTCAGCAAATGCCGCAAAAATATACGGCCGAATTGCCTCCTGGCCAGGCTGACCGCCAAGGTCACTCTTTCCAAGATTCTGGCCATATACATTACCGCCGGATGCCAGATCAACATCATGATCAAAAATATTATACCACTCATATTCAAAACCAGCCCGCATTTTATTGTAGTTGTCTATCTGGTTTGTATAAGTGGTCTTAAATGTGCGGGTAAGTTTTTCATCCTCATTCCAGCGTAGTCGAAAATACGTAAATCCGGATCCGTATAAATAGAACTTATCACTGTCCTGGGAATTCCCAAAAGGTACATCTGCCCATCTCATCCAATTATCAGGATCGTCACCGATTTCAGAGGCATCAATGTAATCATTGTTGTTTTCATCAACAAAAAGATCGGTACCGTATTTGTCAAGTTTATTGTTTTGATTTAAGTCTTCACCATCATCAAGGACACCATTCATATTGACGTCTTCGTTAATAGCCTCATTTATATTGTATTTCCAATAGGTCTTAAACTGGCTGGCCTGCATCTCAAGGTAAGACTTGGTATTTATATTATGGGTCCACTTTAACTGAATCTGACTTCTTTTTTGATTAAATTCGCGAACGTGATCCAGCATATTGAATGCATCAGTGGCATCACCATCATAATTCAGATCGGAAATATCCCACTCTTTATTGGAATTCCGGTCTTCATTCCGGTAATCCCGATCACCATCCAGATCGATCAGAACCCAGCGTTTCGTAGTTTCATCGCCACCCATCTGGTCCAGAAATTCATTCCAGTCATAGCCGTTATCATTGGCATATTGCTGAACATTGCTGCTTAGCAGACTGGTCGAACGGTCCAAGATATCGTCCTTATCAGAATCCTCATTTTCATAGGTTATTGTCGAGAAGGCATGACGGTATTCACCCTGATCGGCCTGACTACCCATAAAGTTGAAAACGAGTTTATCCTTTTTCGTCGGGCGAAAAGATAAACTGGTGCTGATGGACAGCTCATTATTGGTTCCGTTATCAAACCGGCCCATGTCGTTGGTATATTCGCCGGCAACAAAAAAGCGGGAACCCCAGAGATTTCCCGGTATTGGACCACCGAGTGAAAATTCGACATTCTGTAATTCATGGTGATCCTGAAAAGGGTCAAAACCAAGGTTACTGGTTCTGTACCGTACCTGACCTGAATAGTTTGAGCCACCCTCTTTTGTAATAACATCCACAACACCGGATTGAGCATTTCCGTATTCAGCACTAAAACCACCGGTTGTCACATTCACTTCAGCTACTGACAGTTCAGGAATATTTATTTCGACCTCTGAAGAACCTAAATCACCCTGTCCCATGGGATCGGTCACGGGCATCCCGTTTACCAGGTATTTCACTTCGTCCATCCGGCCGCCCCGGGCATGACCATCAACAAAGCCGGCGGTCATTCCGACAATATCTTCTATATCCTCAACCGGAATTGTCTGAATTTCTTCTGCTGTCTTAATGTTCCGACTTGAGGTCATATCATTCTGAATTAATGGGCGGGTCGCTTCAACAATAACCGTTTCCCCCTCGATAACTTCAACTTCGAGTGGAAAATCACATCTGGCAGTCAGGTCGGCATTTACACCCAGATTCTGCTTTATATAGGTTTTATAACCAATCACCTGACATTTTACTGTGTACGTTCCCGGAGGTACATTCAGAATGAAATAATTTCCATCAACATCTGAGGCTGATCCAAAATATGTACCCTCCACAAGCACATTTGCACCTACAATTGGCTCGCCGGTAGACTGATCCGTAACTTTACCGGATATTTTTCCCGTACTGGCCGCAAATGCAATACTGCTTAGTGCAACACATGCACACACGATAATTAACAGCACCTTTTTCATCGCTAACTCCTTTATATGTCTCCCATTTCTTTTCAGCATCTCAATTTTTCTTTCCAAATTCAAAGAAGCAATTATAAAACATTGAGTTATCAGAAAACCTGTTTCCTTCTTTTACCATTGGTGAAGATCAAATTAACCTCCGTGATAGCAAGAGAAAAACAGTGCGCTCCAATCAACTGATGTTTCATTGACGATTATTTTATCTATACTCAACTACTTACAAACCCACATTTCGATTTAATGTAAAGAATTTGCTTTTCCTTTGTCAAGCTTTTTTTACGACGAAGCACTTTATTTTTTTAAGTGTTTTGAAAGCACTTCATCTACAATCCCGTAGGCGACTGCTTCCCCTGATGACATAAAATAATTCCGATCCGTGTCCTTTTCGATATTTTTAAAGGGTTTACCGGTTAGATTCGACAGAATATCATTCAGTTTTTGTTTGATTTTAATTATTTCGTTAGCATGAATCTGGATATCACTGGCCTGGCCTTCAACTCCCCCCAAGGGTTGATGAATCATGACCCGGGAATTTGGCAGTGCGTAGCGCTTCCCCTTCGTCCCGGCGGCCAGTAAAATCGCCGCCATGCTCGATGCCTGTCCAATGCAGATCGTTGATATATCGGGACTAACAAAATTAATCGTGTCATAAATCGCCAGTCCTGCGGTTACGGTACCACCGGGACTGTTGATATAAATTGAAATATCCTTTTCAGAATCCTCTGCCTGTAAGAACAATAGCTGGGCAATTACCAGACTGGCAACATAGTCATCAATCGGTGAACCCAGGAAAATGATTCGCTCTTTCAGTAACCGCGAATAAATATCATACGCTCGTTCGCCACGGCCGGTTTGCTCGACCACCATGGGAATGTACATCTGATTAACCATAGGTTTTTCAACCATTACATATTCCTTTTTCGGAAATCTTTGGTGTTTATTGTCTCTTTTTTGACTTTTACCACTGACTTCAAATGATCAAATATCTTCTGTTCCTGGATGTCATTTTCAAGATGAGAGCGGTTTTCTGCTTTACGATAATATTTGAGGATCGCCTCACGGTTTTCCTGCGGGTACTGTTCCGTCATTTCCTGAATCTTTCGATCCAATTCCTCTCTCGTGACCTCAATCTTTTCCGCTTTTCTGATGGCTTCCTGGATCAGGTACCAGCGAATTTCACGTTCAGCAACAGGCCGATACTGTTCGCGTAATTTCTGATCGTCAATTTCCTTACCGCCATTTTTCGCCAGCATATCTTCGACAACATTATCTAAAAACCGATTAATTCGTAACTTTGGAACATCCATTGGTACTTTATCAATGAAATAATCGGAAATATTCCGGAGGTACTCTTTTTCACTCCGGCTATCCCATTCTCTTTGCAGGGATTTTTCAACCTCCTCCCGAAGTGCCTTATAATTTTCGATAGTTTTAAAATTATTTTTAATAAAGTCATCTGTCAATTCCGGCAAATCGTGCGATTCAACCCGTTTTACCGATACGATATAATTAATTTTATCGCCTTTTTTCGGTTTCAACTGAATGTGGACTTCATCACCGGCTTTGGCCCCGATCAATGCTTCACTGCCGGGCTCGCCAAAAATACCTTCGCCCACTTTCAGCATACGATCGGTTATTTTTCTCCCAACCAGCGGCACTTTATCCGTATCGGTCTCCTGTAAATCACAAAGGATATAGTGGTCCTTTTGCGCACCATCGGACACCTCTTTTACCTCGGCGTGATGTTCCCGAATATCATCAAGATAGAGGTCCACATCCTCTTTATCCAGGACATAAGTCGTCTTTTTTATCGGAAAACCCTTCTTATAATCCGGCAATTGAATTTCCGGATCAAATTCAACCGTCATCTCATAGTAAAAATTTTTCCCGGTTTCAAAATTCACAGCACTGATGTTCAGATCAATAAATTTATCAATATTCTGTTCTTTCAGCACATCTTTGTAATTCGAATCAATAACAGCATTGGTAAAATCATAACCTAACTTCGGACCCAAAACGCGTTTAGCGACTTCCGGCGGAACCTTTCCGGGACGAAAGCCATCGACTTTCAAATCCTTCCGCAATTTGTTCAAAGTCCCGTTATACTGTCCTTCAACATCACTCCACTCAAAGTCAACCCTGATTTTTCGTTCAATACTGCTGACCTCATTGACCGTAACTTTCATCCACTTTCCTTATGATTTCATTAATGTTTATACCAAAGTGCCGCGGGCGAGAGTCGAACTCGCACTCCGTGAAGAACTGGATCCTAAGTCCAGCGCGTCTGCCAGTTCCGCCACCGCGGCTCAAAAAGCACTGTAATTTAATTAATCCAGTCAATTTTCAAAGGAATCAAAATAATGGATTTTACTTAACTTGAGACGGCTATTTCAGGAAAACCAGTTTGCGGGTCTGGCGATAATCGCCGGCCAGGAACAGAACAAAATAGATTCCGGATTCCAGTTCTTCGCCATAGTTATTTTTACCATTCCAGGATATCCTATAATGGCCGGGTGTGTACGGTCGATCCGATAAGGTCCGAATTTCCTGCCCGAGCACATTGTAAACGGTCAGAGTAACATCTGTTTCTCTCGAAATGTCAAAGGACAGGACTGTCCGGGAATTAAAGGGGTTCGGATAATTCTGGAGCAATTCATGTTTGACTGGAACAACAGCGACCTCATTTTTCACAGCCACAAAATTACTGATATTTAAATTGTATACTGATTCCGAACGTCTCGTCCTCTGATCAGTGCGGGCCATCACCCACCACTGGATGTCTTCTACTGTAAATGGGTAAAATCCAAGTGAGTCCAGCAAAGTGTATAAATCCAAAAAATTCAGCACAACACTCGTATCCAATCCGGTGTAATAATTTACAATCGGTGAATCAGAGCCATTCACCTGTAATTTTAAATCATAAATAATAGCGCTATCAATCGGAGGGTAAAAACTCCGTTGCCAGACATGCTGAGTTTCCCACTCGTAAGCACTTGTTATGTAATAATTCTCAGGTAGCAACAGATCAAATGAAGCCGGTAACAGACTATCCACCTGGATCTGCGTACTGTTTCCGACACCGCTCAGACGGCCGGCATGCTCATCAGATACAACAATATTTTCAATGGTCACTGGATATTGTCCGGACCGGATTCCGGTATTTGCGGCGATAAACACCGGCAGTTTAAACTGGCTGCTGTCCGGAATCAGGCTCCCGCTGGCACTCGATACCAGAATTCGAGTGACGCCGCTGGTGAGTTCTTCGCAGTAAACATCCCAGCCGTTACCGAAGGGATTCCGACACTCAACCCCCCGAAAAATATCTGCCGAATCCACAAGATCAAACTGAAATCCCGCTACTGGAGATACAGTTGAAACCAGTACCGCTAATTGTGTTGATGCATCGTATAATCCAATAGTGTCATTCTGCAGATCAATCACTACATCATTATCGGAAATTGTCAAATAACCTGTCTGAATACTCGCTAAAAGAACCTCTCCATACTGGTTGGTCAATACCGGTTTATCCAGCGTAATCGGGTAAATTCCCTGACGGACATCATCAGAGATATAAACGGATAACCGGGCGATTTTAAGGTTTTCCCCGGTAATCCCGGTGAGGGCCTCATCGAATCCCAGTAATTTATAGGTTCCATTATAAACTTTGTTAGAGAACAGGTTCCAGGTATTTAAAGCGGAAAGCTGCTGATCGAATTGAATGTCTGTTAATTCAAGCATATCCGGTAATTGCGGAACGATGAATTGCATTGCTGCAACAGTGGCTGCCGTTGACATGATAACCGGAACAATTTTCGTTTCACCGGGTGTTGCAGTCAATGATCCAACAGTAATTCGGGTAATTGCCCCACCATTTCCATATAATAGAAAAACGGTCAGAATACCAAAAATTGTTTTCAGCTTAGGCATTTGCACCATGGCACTTTTTATATTTCTTACCACTACCGCAAGGGCATGGATCATTGCGTCCAACTTTATCATCAACGTGTATGGGCGCCTGTTTTCTGGGTCGTCCATCTGACGGCATTGCCGGAGCTTCGCGCTGCTGGTCACTGGCACCTACCGCCAAACCCAGACCTGTTGAATCCCGGTGCTCCATCTGAAAGCGTTGCGGACGGCGTAATTGCTGTTCCGGCTGCGGTCCGCCGAATTGGGCTCGGAAACACATTTTCAAAGTCTGTTTATTTATTTCACCAATAATTTCCACAAATGCCTTGTAGGCTTCTCCCTTATATTCCAATAAAGGATCCTTTTGCCCGTACGCCCGCCAGTTGATTCCCTCTTTCAGTTGGTCCATGGAGTAGAGATGATCGCGCCATTTTTCATCAATGGTACGTAGGGTTACAAATTTTTCCAGGAAACGCAGTTGCTCGGTACCCATAAATTGTTCTTTTCGTTCATAATAATTTCGGGCCCGATTGATAATTTCCCGGGTGACATTACTTTCATGAGCATTGGACAGTTCGTTCAACGAAATATCGATTCCGAGAGTAGTCTTTAAATCCATGCGCAGGTTGTCCCAATCCCATTCCTCGGGTAATGTTTTGGGATCTGTACAGGCATTGACAGTTTCGTTTACCCATTCATCCAGAATATCAAATATTTCATCTTTTATATTGTCTTCTTTCAATGCATAGTTCCGACGGTCGTAAACGATTTCCCGTTGCTGATTCATGACATCATCGTACTCCAGTAAATGCTTACGAATACTAAAGTTGCGGCCTTCCACTTTTTTCTGGGCACGCTCAATTGAGCGCGTCACCATGGAATGTGTAATGACCTGTCCCTCTTCAATTCCCATTCGATCCATGATCGATGCAATTCGTTCCGAATTGAATAACCGCATCAGGTCATCTTCCAGAGACAGGAAAAATCGTGAAGCCCCGGGATCACCTTGCCGACCGCTGCGACCGCGCAACTGCAGATCGATACGGCGTGATTCATGCCGTTCGGTTCCAATAATATACAGACCACCGGCATCCTTTACGCCTTCACCAAGTTTGATATCCGTTCCGCGACCGGCCATATTTGTGGCAATAGTAACCGCGGATCTTTCTCCTGCCCGGGATACAATCGCCGCATCCTGCTGATGCTGTTTTGCATTCAAAACATTATGCGGGATTCCGCGTCGTTTCAACATCCGGCTGATTGTCTCCGACACCTCAACACTAATCGTGCCAACCAAAACCGGCTGACCGCGATGATAGGCTTCCTCAATTTCGTCGAGAATTGCGTTGTATTTTTCCCGTCTTGTTTTATAGACCTGGTCCTCGTGGTCATTGCGGACACAGGGCATATTGGTTGGAATCGCCACGACTCCCAATTTATAAATATCATCAAATTCGGCGGCTTCTGTCAATGCCGTTCCCGTCATACCAGCCAGTTTATCGTACATCCGAAAATAATTCTGAATCGTAATGGTAGCAAAGGTCTGGGTTTCAGCTTCAACCTTCACTTTTTCCTTGGCCTCGATTGCCTGATGCAAGCCATCACTGTAACGCCGTCCGGGAAGAATACGGCCGGTAAATTCATCAACAATCAGCACCTTCCCATCCTGAACAACATATTCTACGTCCTTTTCATATAATGTATAGGAACGCAGTAATTGTGAAATATTGTGAAACCGGTCGGAAATCTCGGAATGCTTCTGATCCAGTTCCATCTTTTTCTTTTCTTTTTCCGAATCACTGAGGCTGGTATCTTCATCAATGCCAACAAACTCTTCCGCCAGATCGGGAACCACCAGCTCATCGACTTTAATTCCCAACAATGACGCCAGTTTTTCCTCACCTTTCGGAGTCAGGGTGATATTATGCTGCTTTTCCTCGACAAAATAATACAAGTCTTCGAAAAACTCATCCTGGCTCATGGATTGCCCGGTCTTCGAGTTTGTCAACAGCAGAAATTCCCGTTCACCCTGCTGCATGAGACGCTGATATGCGGCATCTTCCAGCAGTTTTCGCAGGCGTCGGTTTTTTGGCATTCCCTGGGAAGCAACATACAACTTTTTCGCAAGTTCCTCAGGCTTTTTAACATCATCAAGACTGTCCGGTAATTCCGAAAGAATCCGGGTGACATTTTCCCTCTGATAGCGCACCAGGCTGGCGATCGCCGGATTCAAATTATCGTACTTCTCATGCCGGGAACTTGAAACCGGCCCTGAAATAATCAACGGCGTCCGGGCTTCGTCGATCAAAATATTATCAACTTCATCGACAATACAATAATAATATTCGCGCTGGACCTGATCTTCGGCAGCGATGGCCATATTATCCCGCAGGTAATCAAATCCAAACTCATTATTGGTTCCGTAGGTGATGTCGCGGCTGTACATCTCCTTGCGCTGCTCGCTGTCCATACTATTTAGGATACAGCCGACCGTCAATCCCAGTTCGGTGTAAATCCGCCCCATCCACTCACTATCACGCTCGGCCAGGTAATCGTTTACCGTAACCAGGTGAACACCACGTCCGGTCAGGGCATTGAGATAGACCGGCAATGTGGCAACGAGGGTTTTGCCTTCCCCGGTTTTCATTTCTGAGATTTTGCCCTGGTGTAACACAATTCCGCCAATCAACTGCACGTCATAGGGAATCATTTCCCAGCGAATTTTCTGACCCACGATATTCCATTCCTGCCCAACAAGTCGCCGGCAGACATCCTTTACCATCGCGAATGCTTCGGGCAGAATTTCATCAAGAACTTCCTGCTCGGCTTTAATTATCCGCTTGTGTTGCTCGTCCCGCCCAAGCGTGGAATTTTCAACGTCATCTTCCGCTGTTTTCCGGGCGTTTGCGAGCATCTGCTGAAATTCTGCCGTTCGCTCACGTAATTGTTCAATAGATTTGGTACTTAGTGTGGAATATATATCGTTAATTTCACTGACAAGTGGCAGGATTTTTCTGATTTCCCGATCTGACGACGTTCCAAATATTGATGTTAAAAATGATCCGATACCCATTTTGCTCCAGCTTATTGATTCGATGTAATTGTTTACTTTTTTTTAAATATCAGACCGTCCGATAGTTACACAGCGAACTATTTCTACTATAAGACGGTAAACGTGTTATTCTTTTTTTCCAGCCTGCTCATTGATCATATGCAAAACCGCGTCCAGAATGCCATTGACAAAAGCACTGCTGTCATCTGTTGAGTATTTCTTTGCAATCTCGATCGCTTCGGAAATCGACACTTTTGGCGGAATATCATCAAAATATAAAAACTCACAGATCGCCATACGAATTATCAGTCGGTCAATAATGGCAATTCGTTCAAAATCCCAGTTTTCTGATTTGGCTTTTATGTATTGATCTAATTCTTTTTTATGAACAACGGTGGATTCGAAGATTCCCCGCGCAAAGGGTTTCAATTCTTCCGGCAGTTCTTCGGACTTGTCAATGATATTGGCTTCGACGGTTTTAATAATATCCCCGGATAATTCCTGAGCATATATGGCCTGTAGCGCCGTTTCCCGTGCGAGTCGTCTTTCTCTCATTTTCAACTAACCTTTTCCAAACACAAAAAGATATCGCACGGAATTTACACCTTTTTTTTTATCTAAGACACAATTAAATCAGGAATTTTCCAAATCCGGTAAATTTCATAAAAAATCTTAATAATTTTAAAAATTTTCCCTATCAATAAACTTAAAATATATTAAATTTCCGCCGCACAAATTTGAATTTGTAATTTTAACAAACTAACTAAAATCAAGAGGAGAATTCATGAATTATTATCGTCGTACATCCAAAGGGTTAAAGATAACAGAATCGGTCAAAGAGATCTTTTCAACCTGGAAAGATGGTGAAAAATGGTTGTTCATCGGACCCCATGATGATGATATTTTACTTGGCTCCGGTCTTTTGCTCCAGGCCGCACTGAAATCCGGTATTGATGCTTCCGCACTCATCACAACCGATGGCCGAATGGGATATTGCACTCCGGAACAGGAAAAAACAATCAGTGATGTTCGCAAGGCAGAGACTATGGAGGCCTTTAAAATTATCGGTCTGCCACTGGATAAAGTCTATTTTGCGAATTTTCCTGATTGTGATACAGGTTCTTATCTGGGACGCCGGAAAGCCAAAGCAGGTGATCCGCAAATAAAGGGCTACACAGGACTCCAAAATGCCTTCACCTATTATCTTCGCAAAGTCCGTCCTTCAAGAGTCTTCCTCCCCACTGGTGCCGACCTGCATACCGACCACAAACTGGTTCATCAGGAATTGTTGATTTCATTATTTCATGCCGGTGGTGATATCTGGCCGGAACTTGGTGAACCCTTACCCGGAACTCCTTGGCCCTATGAATTTTCCGTATACTGCGATTTTCCAAGTGCTCCAAAAATCAAAGTCGTGGCTGATGATGACATTTTTCAGAAAAAACTGGATGGTGTATTAGCGTATAAATCACAACGTCAAATCGCATCTCTTGTTGAATCTTTAAAAGCAGGTGGACCGGTAGAGTATTACAGACCTGCTGATATTGCCTTCTATCATCCGGAAAATCATATTGGATTATTTTAAATTATAAGAGGTGAGTCAATTGCAGCAGTTTGCCCAGTCCACTGAACAGAAACGAATCCTTTTTTGTGGTGATGACAATCTTGATCGAGCTGCCATTTATCTCGCTGCTATTTTGTACCAGCAACGATATTCATTCGACTACATTCCATCAACTGAAAATTTCCCCGATAATCTTCCGTTTGATGAATACCATCTGATTATCTTCAGTGATTATCCCCGCCATAATTTGCCAAATCAACATCTTGAATTCATCGAACAATTTGTCCGAAATGGCAGTAATTTTCTGATGATCGGTGGCTGGGAATCCTTCACCGGTCAGCAAAAGGAATACACCGATACCATCCTGCAGGATGTTTTGCCGGTTACAATGCAGCCGGATGATGATCGGGTCAACCTGTCTCAGGGTTGTATCGTACTTCCCGCTCAGAAGCACCATCCAATCACTGACAACATTGATTGGAGTCAACCGGGAATCATCGGCGGCTACAATCACGTCGTTTCCAAATCCAAATCAACGACGATATTAAAGGGCAACCATTTGTCTATTGATTTAAAGAAAGAATCTGCTGTGATTGTCAATTCCGCAGAAATTCCATTGCTGATCGAAGGATTATATCACAAAGGTAAAGTTGGCGCATTAGCCTTCGACTTGGCGCCACACTGGATCGGCGGATTGGTGGATTGGGGAAAGCAGCGAATACGAATTGATTTTAATGGTACCTTTATCGAGGTTGGAAGTTTATATCAGCAATTTGTTTCAAATCTTATTGCACATTTCTATAAGTAGGAGAATTTCATGAAAGGAAATGCACTCGTAGCCCAGGCCGGTGGACCGACAACGGTCATCAATGCCAGTCTGTCCGGAATTATCAGCCAGTGTCTGAAAGAAAATTCCATTGAAAATGTATACGGCAGTCATTGGGGCATGCTGGGATTGGTAAAAGATGATCTGATTGATCTGACACTGGAAGACAGCGCAACAATTGAAGGATTGAAAACGACACCGTCAAGTGCGCTTGGTTCTTCACGATATAAACTCCGGCAGACCGATATGCCCGGAGTTCTGGAAATTTTAAAGAAGCATAACATCCGTTATTTCTTTGGAATTGGTGGAAATGATACCATGCTGAACGTTTACCAGATCGAAAAGTATTGCCGTGAACAGGGCTATGAACTTTACGGAATGGGCTGCCCAAAAACTGTCGATAACGATCTGTTCGGTACCGATCATACACCCGGTTTCCCGACAGCAGCTCATTATGTTGCACTCTCGATTTTACAAGGCGGTATTCTGGCCCGGGACATGCAAAAGGTTGATCAGTTCGTCATCTATCAAACCATCGGCCGGGATGCCGGCTGGCTGGCAGCCGCAGCCTTTGCAGCAAAAAAAACCGACTGCGACCCGCCGCATATTATCCTTCTTCCAGAAGTTCCGTTTAACATGGATAAATTCTTATCGAAATTCGAAGATGTGTATAATCGCTGTGGATTTGTATCGATTATCTGTGGCGAAGGCATTGTTTATGAAGATGGCACACCAGTATCAGCCTCGAAAGTCACCGATAATTTTGCCAATGTAGAATTTGGCGCCATGGGTGGAACT
>JAFGXZ010000128.1 GCA_016936335.1 Fidelibacterota bacterium | reverse complement strand
GATGACTTTTTCAAACATGTGGAGAGAGCATCGATACCTCACAAGGCTTGCGATAGTGATTACACTTATCGCAAGCTCGCTATCCGGACAGAGCCTGTCACACCCAAGGGCTGTTGCAATGGGTGGTGCGTTTACGGCAATTCCCGAGGGCGTTTTCAGCGTTAGCAGCAATCCCGCCAACCTGGCGTTTCCGGCTGCCTATAACAGTTATTTTTACCTGGGAGGGATTGATTGGCAATTGACAAACAATTTTTATTCCCTGCTGACATCCTCCAAGTATGGTGGCAAAGATCTGACCGCCAATGATGGCGAATTACAGCAAGAATTTATCAAAGATCTGCCTGAAGATGGCTGGCGGACCAACAGCACAATCACGGTGCCGGTGCCGATTATCAATTTTTCCAAGGGAAACAAGGCATTCACTACAAGAATCCTGTACACGACGGATTACTATATTTCGAAACCAGCCCTGGATGTTATTTTTGGAAACTGGGAAAAGGGCATCGAATACGAAACCGATCTTCGGATCGATGCGATGACTGCCATTGAATATGCCTACTCAATGGGAATTCCCTATGATAACCTTGCTTTTGGTTTTTCGTTAAAATATTACCAGGGGCTGGGATATTACGGATTGGCGCCCGGCCAGAGCAGCGGAACAATTATGGTGGACACGGCTGCTTTTGTCCTGACCGGTGCGGGAGATTATCTGTTCCGGCAATCCGGAGCCGGTCGGGGTGTTGGTGTTGATTTTGGGCTGACATATCGTGATAAAAGCGGTTTGGATATTGGTTTTTGTGTGCAGAATATCGCCGGTCTGATCAAATGGAACAGCCCAACATTGTTTTCCGAAGGTTTGGGCAATTCAATTCTTAAGTTGATGGGCAATCAGGTCAAAACCGGCATATTTAAGAATTCGGATTTGAATCTTCCGTTTGATGGTGAAAGCTATCATTATCTGTACGAATTTCGGGATATTGCCGCTGATCAGTTATTCGAAGGGGACAGCGCCTACAATGATTATTTCTACAGCAGCCGTGAAGTTATCGAAGACGATTCCAGCACATTCACCACCAAACTGCCCCTGGTTTTACGCTTTGGAATGGCCAAGCAGATGAGTGAAATTTTACTCGTGGCCATGGATTTTTCGACCAGCTTCAGAGACCGGTTTAATTATAAGCAGGGCTGGCGGCTGTCAATGGGTATGGAATATACCTACCTTCCCAAGATACCATTTCGCTTTGGTCTCGCTGTCGGAGATATCAGTGGCTGGGAAGTCAATCTCGGCAGTGGTTTGCATTTTGGTTTTGCGCATCTGGACTGGGCGGTCGGTTTTCATCGGGGAATCTGGTTGCATACATCAGAAGGATTCCATTTTTCTCTGGGTTCGTACTTTACCGGAAAACATAAAACAAAGTAACAACTGATATCTGCAGGGACAGCGGATTTCCCGGGATCAATGTTTCGTGAACAAATTTCGAATTCCATTTAGATACAAAACAAGCCTTATGCTGGTGATACTTTCCCTGATATGGTGGTCGCTGAGTTGTACGTACGACCCGTTTCAGGCGCCGGAAATGCCGGTCTTTTATCAGACTCTCAATCTGCCACTGACAGACGTATCGTTACCTTTGGGTGATTTGCAGGATTCCACCAATGGCATTTTTGGTGACAGCCTGTCGGATTCCCTGTATTTTAAATTTGAAGGATTCCTGGATACGGTGACCCTGACAGAGGATATTTTTGTCATTCCTACGGCGACTAACGTGGCCTTTCAACAGGATTTTGGCAGTATGGAAGATGCCAGTGACCCGGTGGAAATTAGTTTTTATCAAAAATTTCGTCTGGCAACCCTTGCCGGTATCTCACTGCCACAGACCAGTGAATACACCACTCCAGCCGTTCCACGCGCGCCCCTGATTGATCAGGAAATGCCGTATCAAATCTTCGATAAAGACGAAATTCCCTACTTTGAACGGGTGGACTACCTGACGATTGGTGATGGAGAATTCTCAACTATTGTTGAAAATGAGATGTTGATGGACCTGGATTCGGTCATGATCCGGATGAAAAACAAAGACGGATCGATCATCGCTGAATCCTTTTATGAAAATATCCCGGCCGGCGAAACCCGTAGCAGCAGCAGCGATTTACAGGGAAAACATTTTCAGGATTCCATCATTGTCGCCATATCGGCAATTTTGGCCGGCACGGATGGCGCGCCCCTGGTAATTCCGGCCAATACCGATCCCTATATGAGTTTGACGGTGAATGTCAGCATCAATGAAATCGAAAGCTTCACCG
Source organism: Fidelibacterota bacterium (assembly GCA_016936335.1). Classification (GTDB taxonomy): domain Bacteria; phylum Fidelibacterota; class UBA2242; order UBA2242; family UBA2242; genus B118-G9. The sequence continues at coordinate 5,965 of JAFGXZ010000128.1, read as the reverse complement.
GAAAGCCAGAACCTATTGAAACCCGTACAGCCCAGAAATTGCCGGAATCAAACAATACAATTTTTAAAGGAATTTTAGGGGAGACCCACACCTTAAGCCCGGACACCAACCTGATCAGTTGGCGGATCGAAAATACCCTGCCTATCAATATGAATATGGAACTGGTGTTTTATAACTTCTATGGCGAGTCGGGGCCTTTGACAATCGATGCAATCCTCAATACCGGTGAAGTTTCCCAGGGCTCGGACCGCCTTGACCTGGATACTTTACGAAATATTGATCCAACGACGATTGTCGATTCGATCCTGGTTGTCACCACCATTACGATTTTACCCGATGATGGTGATACGGTTTCGACAATCCCCCTTGATTTTGGTGGCGGTATGCTGGATTTTTCTCTGAATATTGCCATTATGAAGTTCAAGGAAATTGTCGGCTTTTTTAATGAATCTTTCGCCATTCCGCCGATCGCCATCAGTGATATTCCGGCCGGTTTTGGGGACGTGAATTTTGGCGAAGTTCTGTTGAAACTGCACCTGTATAATGAAATTCAGGCCCAGACCAACCTGGAACTTAATATTATTGGTTATAAAGAAAACCAGGCTCCGGAATTGATTTCGGCCAATGAAACCATTTATAAGGCCAGTGATGCGGAACTGGTGGTGCGATCGGATATGGAAATTGATATTGCGCCGGTTTTTAACATGGTACCGGATTCGATGATGGTTTTTGGTGAAGCCTCAATTCCGGCTAATGACACTTCCCGGTTGCAGGTCAATAAATCCTTCTGGGGCAGTTATGAAGTGATTGTCCCATTTGTTATGCAGATCAATGATATGACCTTCATCCCGGTGTCATCATCCAAATTGGCTCCTATGGATGCCGAGACCCGGCAGCGGCTCCAAAACGGTCTGATCGAAGCCGCGATCATCTCCGAAATAACCAATGATTTTCCCCTCTCCGGGCGGGTGGAAGTTCTAATCTCGACCTATGATTATTTTCCTTTGTATGCCGATAGTCTTGATTCCGGTTATCAGTTTATCAATGATACAATTTTTGCAATTACCGATACAGGGAATATTGCCGTTATCATTGATACACTGGTGACCATCGAATTACCGGAACCTGTTCTGGACCTAAACTGGCGAGTCCGAACACCGGGCTATGTTTATCAAAGTTCAGTAATCGATTCGACCAAGATTGAAATCATCATCAGTGATGAAACTCATTATATTCGTCCCCGGATTCACTTCAACGGAACCGAGGATTTTGTGTATATCGGTTATAATGACATTATCAGAATTGTAACGCTTTTCAGCATGACGCTGGAAGCCGGGACGATGTTCGGACCGGTATCACCGGAAGACAGTACTGAAATTGATACTTTGGCCAAGCATGTATCCATTTATCGGAAATAGAATGCCAAAACGCCTTGTCCATATCATCATCTTTGTATTCCTTCTGCCGGGAATGACAGTATTTACATTTGGGCAAACCCGGAGAGATCCCCGGGGAATGGCCCTGGCCGGGGCGTATGGTGTCATGGCCCGCGGCCTGTTTGCCGTGGATTATAATCCGGCCAACCTGGCGATCCAGGAAAAATACAAATCCTATCGGGTCTGGGGCGGTGTCGGCACAAGCTTCACAAATAATATACTCTCCGCACGTAGTTATAACGAATATAACGGCAAAGACCTGGAAGCCAATGACGGTTTGCTGAAGGAGCAGTTTCTGGAAGAAATCCCGGCCAATGGCTGGCGTTTGTTTTATGATTTACATGTTCCTCTCCCGTATCTTAATTTTTCCCGCTATAATAAAGCCTTTACCTCGGATTTTATCATGATCGGTGATGTCGGATTGCCCAAAGGCCTGATGACATTTCTCTTTCAAGGGAACCCGATTGGAAAGAATATGAGCCTGGATTTCCGGGAGGATTTCCTGGTAATTAATCAGTATGCCTATTCTGTGGCCTTTCCGATTAAAAAACTGTTTTTCGGTGTATCTTTTAAATACCTGCAGGGTTTCAGTTATTTCGGATTGAATCCCGATTCTTCCTACGGCTATGTGAAGACCAATTTCGGTTCCGATAAGAATTACATGGAAGGGGAAGGCTATTACCTCTTTCAGCAATCCGTCGGCGGGCGTGGCTTCGCAATGGATATGGGACTCACCACCCAGGAATTTGATGGTTACCGGCTCGGGTTTTCCGTAACCAATGTTTTCGGCCAAATTAACTGGAATAAAAGTACGATCATATCACGATTGATGGGGAACAAGGGATTCATCGGGGACGGTGGGAATCGAGCCTATTGGTTTCAGGTCAATGAAGCCCGGATGGACAAGTTTTTCGGGAAAGCCGGTTTTGGGGATATTTTTCCCGGCGGGAACCGGTCTGTTGCCGACTCCGCAGTATTTGTTATGAATTATCCCAGCCTGACCCGCTTCAGCATGTCCAAATGGATCGAGGACGGGATGCAGGTGGCTATGGATCTGGTGGTGGGATTTGAGGATCGGTTTTATTCCTTTGGGGCCTGGAAACTGAGTACCGGGATCGAAGTGACCAAAAGTCCCCGATTTCCTATCCGGGCGGGGGTGTCCTTTGGTGGCTGGAAACACCTGGAAATGACCTTTGGCAGCGGTTTCCACACCGGGTTTATCCATGTGGATTGGGCCTTTGGCCTGAACCAGGGTCTGTGGTTCACCACGGCCAAGGGAATCAATATTTGCCTGAATGTGTATACCACCGGCAAGCGCAAAGATTTTAAGAAAAGCGAATAGTTCCTACTCTGAATTAAAACGACAATAGTAACCGCAGAGTGCGCAGAAAAATAAATTTCGGATCAAGCAATGTCTGCGAGAGAGCGCCGCGCAGTTCCAATGAATCGGAATGCCTCAAGAAGATGGTGCTTCTTTTTTTAAAATTGAAAATTGTCACTGGCGGATTTTGTAGAGCAAATAGGCACCACCGGCCAGAAAAACGAGATTCCCGATCCAGACGGACAGCATCGGGCTGAGCAACCCCTTGTAGCCCATGACCTGACCGAATTTGATAAAGCCATAATAGACAAAAATGACCAGCAAACTCATCCCGGCACCGAAGCTGACACCCTTGCGCTCCTTCACGGCAGCCAGGGGCAGGCCGAACAGAATGACGATGAAGTTCGTAAACGGGAAAGCAATTTTATAATAGAGATTGACTTTCCACTTGCGGGGATCGTTACCGCTGTCTTCCAGGCGGGTGATGAAGTCCGCGAGTTCCCGGTAACGCATGCTTTCCGGGTCAAGCGAAGTCTGGCTGACGTCTTCGGGGCGTAGATTCAGATGAAACAGGGAATCGGAAATGGTCATGGATACCGTTTCGAAACCATCCTTATCAAAATTTCGAATTTTAAAATCCTGCAGAAGCCAGGTTGACTGATCGGGAAGCCATTCCATTTTCCTGGCATCGATACGTTGCACCAGAATATTGTCCAGGGTTTTTTGAATGGTGATTGTACTGCCTGAATTTTTCCGTGTATCAAAGCGGGCAACAACAATATTGCAGGTGGGAGAATCCTGAAACATGATATTGGTGTAGACGGTTTTTTGAACCTGCCGCCGCCGCTTCATCTGGTTATCTTCGATATCGGCTCGTTTCCGGGAGGCCGGAATGACCACGGCATCCTCAAAATAGAAGGAACCGATACTGATCAGCAAACCGATCAGTAAGAGCGGGACGGAAATACGGTAAAGGCTGATACCCGAGGACTTGATGGCGCCCAGTTCATTGGATTTTCCCATGGTGCCAACGGTAAATACCGAGGCCAGCAATAACGACATTGGGATGGCGATGTCAATAAACCAGGGCAATTGATAGTAATAAAACCAGGCGATGTCGATGATGGACATTTCGGATTTCAGAAACTTATCGATTTTTTCGATAATATCGACGATATGGAAAATGACCAGAAACGTCAGCAGCGACATGACGAAAAGCAGGATAAATTTTTGAACAACGTAGCGGTCGAGTATTTTAATTTCCATCATCCTGCGAAATCTAAAACAGCAGGGGCACTTTCGCCAAGCTTTTCTCTTAATACTTCGCTCGTTTTTCTTTATATTGTCGGCGAGAATGTACGGTAAAAATCCTTGACAACGTAAATCTGACAGGTTTTTATATGAAAAAAAAGACCGAACCCGAAATACCTTTCCGCTGGGCCATTGTACCGGTAATTTTCCTGGCATTGGTGCTGGTGTATGTCCTGCGGTTTCTGCACGGCGATCCGCATATCCCGTTGATATCTGCGGCGGCGGTGGCGGCGATCGTGGCTGTATTTTCCGGTTACCACTGGGAAAAGATCCGGACTGGCATGATCAATACGATCAAGATATCACTGCCGGCGATATTGGTACTGATGATCATCGGGATGATTATCGGAACATGGATCAGCGCCGGGATTGTGCCGACAATGATTTATTACGGTTTGAAGATTATTTCCCCTCGTGTATTTTTGCTGGCGACGGCACTGATCTGTAGTATTGTGTCACTGGCAACAGGCAGTTCCTGGACGACGGCCGGTACGGTTGGAGTGGCGCTTATCGGTATCGGGAAGGGATTCGGTATTCCATTGCCCATGGTGGCCGGGGCGATCATATCCGGCTCTTATTTTGGCGATAAAATGTCACCGCTATCGGACACGACAAACCTGGCTCCCGCTGTGACGGGTGCGAAACTGTTTGAACATATCCGGCACATGGTCTATACCACCGGGCCGAGTTTGATCATTGCACTGGTTCTGTATGCTATCCTGGGTTTGAGATACGGGGGCGAAGATCTGGACATGAACGCGATCAATGCCATTCTCAACGGCTTGTCGGAGCAGTTTCATATTTCGCCGTTATTGCTTTTACCGCCAATACTGGTAATTGCAATGGTAGTTTTCAAAGTACCGGCCATTCCCGGATTGCTGGGCGGGACGGTACTGGGCGGAATTTTCGCAGCCCTTTTTCAGCATCGATCATTGACCGATATTCTCCAAAGCGCTCATTACGGGTTCGTGGCGGCTACGGGCAATGAGGCAATAGATAATCTCCTGACCCGCGGCGGTCTGGACAGCATGATGTGGACGGTCTCGCTGATCCTCTGTGCCATGAGTTTCGCCGGTGTACTGGAATCCACCGGAATGTTGAAAGCCATCGCGCTGAAAATTATTTCCGTGGCAAAAAGTACCGGTTCACTGGTAGCTGCCACCGTTCTGACCTGTATCGGGACGAACATGATTGCCGGTGACCAGTACCTTGCAATCGTGTTGCCGGGGCGGATGTTCAAGAAGATATATGATGACCGTGGCCTGAAGCCGAAAAACCTGAGCCGGATCCTGGAAGACGCCGGGACGCTGACATCGTCGCTGATTCCCTGGAACAGTGGCGGAGCATTTATGTTCGCGACGCTGGGTGTCTATCCCTTTGCCTATCTGCCGTTTGCATTCCTGAACCTCATCAATCCAATCGTATCGATTATTTATGGGTATACGGGCTTTACGATTGAAAAATATTCGAAAGACGAATTGAGAGCGATGAAAGAATCAGATGGTAGTGAAAGTAGTGATGTTGAAGAGGATTATTGAGATATAAGTCGTATGAGATTGGGAATTTGAAATTCGGCTGGTTTGGGTTTAACTTTGGTTCCGTAAATATTGGCAGTTGATGAAACAATCAGCAATAATACTAAATATTTTACTCAGTATTTTAATGATTCTGTCACTGTTTTCCTGCAAGGAGTGTCCCACAGAACCAAAAGACCCGGAACTGTACCTAACCGCGCCCTATGTAGAGACCTCCATTGTCTGGCTGAAAGTGACATCGCCGGATTCGACACTGCGCAAGTCATTCATCATCCAGCGGGATACCGTGACAATCCTGGAAGCCACATTCATGGGGAGAGACACCATCATTGCCGACCGAACCGTCCAGCCTAATACCTCTT
>JAFGXZ010000127.1 GCA_016936335.1 Fidelibacterota bacterium | reverse complement strand
CCAACCGTTATTCCCAGCAGATGAAATTGAATTACACGGAACCCTGGATTTGGAAAACCAATCTTTACGGTACAGCCGAATTTGAACAGGTTTTACGGGATACACTGGTGGTAATTCGCAATTTTGGTATTGGAAGCGGTTTTTATTCGACTAAATTCGGAAGTATGGAACTGACATTGAATCGCGAATCCACAATCCCGACAGCAGGCGGTCGGGAATTGCTGGGTCTTTTCAATACCATGACCGATGCAGCGGGACTGAATTATTCAATCGACCTTCGGGATAATATCTTCAATCCTTCGAGAGGATATTTGCTGAATGCCAGCTTCGCAGCCGGAGTTCAGAACCGGGATTCCTTGAAAACGATTAACCGGTCTGAAATAAATTTGGAGTCCGGGGGATTTATTACATTGAAAAAAGAACTGGTAATGGCGGTAAAATTGAATGCCCGGGCAAAATGGCTCTCAGGAGAAGAACCGGGCTATGCGGAACAATACTGGTTCGGCGGCGCCGGTAATCTGAGAGGATATCCGAACGATTTTTTCCGGGGCAGCCGGATTGCCTGGGGAACGCTGGAACTTCGTCGTCTGATCGGTGAACTCAGCAGCTTTAACCTGTTTTTCGATCAGGGTTATTATCGCCGGGTTGATGGCAGGACAACAATCTCCGATTATCCGTACAGCTATGGGATCGGCATCCGTCTGGCCTCACGGATGGGCGTTATCGGACTTGATTACGGATTCGGAGAAGGGGATACATTTTCAACAGCGAAAATTCACATTCGCTTAATCAGCAGGTTTTAATCATGAAATCAAGACAAGTGTTAGATGAAAAAATTCTCGTGTATTTAAAAAAGCATCAGGGAATGGTATTTAAGCAGCGGAAAATTGCCAAAGCGCTGAATGTCGACAGTGGTAAGTACCCTCAATTTAAAGAATTGCTCCGGGAAATGGCCGATGCCGGAAAGATCGAACGTCATCCGAAAAACTGTTATTCGATTTCCAGTGAAGGGCAACAGATTTTGGGAACCATTTCCTTTTCCAGCCGGGGATTTGCCTTTATCAATGTTGAAGAAGGTGCGGATATTTTTGTTGGCAGTTATGATACATCGACCGCTTTTCAAGGCGATAAAGTGTTGGTCGAGAAATCCCGCAAACAGACCGGTAAAAATCCGGAAGGTCGGGTGCTGCGCATTATTGAACGTTCAGAAAAACCGCTTTTCGGAACCCTGAAACGACATAATCAACAGTGGGTGGTTGTCCCTGAAATGCCGGCCCCGCCGGTGTCGATTATTATCCGGAATGAACTTGAAGGAATGAAAAGCGGTCAGATCGTGGAACTGCAAAACTTGGTTTGGGAAAACGTGAAAACCGATCCGCTGGCGGAAATTAAGCAGATCCTTGGGACTCCGGAAGATCCCCACGACGATGTGCCGATCATTCTGAAAATGTTTCATGTGTCGCCGGAATTTTCACAATCCGTCATTAAGGAAGTTGAGCAGATAGAGCGTGAATTATCCAATGAAATAATTAAAAGCAGGCTTGATCTGCGGGATTGGGAGATTTTCACCATTGATCCTGTCACAGCGAAAGACTTTGACGATGCGGTTTCCCTGGAGCAATTACCCGATGGCAACTGGAAACTGGGCGTGCATATTGCCGACGTCAGTCATTATGTGCAGGCCGGGACATCCCTGGACCGGGAAGCCCGGAACCGGAGCACAAGTATTTATTTGGGAGATACGGTTGTACCAATGCTGCCGGAACGAATCAGCAATGAAATCTGCTCGCTGGAACCGGATAAAGATAAACTCACAATGTCGGTAATCATGACTGTTGATCAAGCGGGCAATGTGCTGAATTATCGAATTTCTCCGAGTATTATCCGTTCGGTTCAGCGTTTTAACTACCAGGAAGTTCAGGAGATTATTGACCAGAAAAGCGGACCTCATTGTGAGACTATTATAAAAATGCATCAACTGAGTACTCTGCTGAGAACAAAGCGCTTTGAGGCCGGCAGTATTGATTTTGATATTCCCGAACCGATTTTCAAAATTGGCGAAGACGGTGTTCCCATGGAAATAAAACCATCGGAACGTCTGGACAGCCATAGACTGATTGAAGAATTTATGCTCCTGGCTAACCGGAAAGTGGCGGAATGGATAGCCGTCCAGCGCAAAAAGGAGAAACTGCCGTTTATCTACCGGGTTCACCCGGCGCCGACGGAAGATGCCATTGAAAGTTTGTACGATTTATTGCAACGCCTAGGACTGGATTACCAGCGACCGGATCCGGTGACACCAAACGATATTCGAAAAATTCTGCTGGAAATCGAAACCCTGCCCTTCAAACTGTTCATTGAGCAAATTGCCCTGCGATCCATGTCAAAAGCCCAGTATTCCGTCAAGGCCCTGGGACACTTCGGATTGGCGTTTCAGTATTATACTCATTTCACGTCGCCAATACGCCGCTATCCCGACCTGATGGTACACCGATTGATCAAACTGTACTCCAAGACCGTATCACCGGAGGATAAAGCCTTTTTTCAACATTCGCTGCCACGGACAGCTGAACGGTCCACGGAAAATGAGATTCGGGCCATGCAGATCGAGCGTGCTTATATCAAAGTCAAACAGATCCGTTTTCTGGCAAAAAAGGTCGGTAACTGGTATAGCGGGATCATCACCGGCGTTATGGAATTCGGTTTCTTTGTGGAGATTTCCGATTACCTGGTGGAAGGGTTGGTACATGTCAGAACATTGGAAGACGATTATTATGTTTTTGAAGAGCAAAATCATACTCTCAAAGGCCGACGCAGTAAGCGAACCTTTCGACTGGGAGATAAAGTGTCGGTGAAAATCGCATCGGTATCCGTGAAAGAACGGCTGGTGGATCTGGAGTGGGGAGAGTAGGGCTGAAAGGTTTTTGAGAAATCTCGGATTAATTTTTGCACCATGATCTCCAATTACCAAAACACACCGACAAAAACCGTCTCTGTTATAGGTTTTGTGTATTTTGTGAGCATCAAAGTGTCTTTGCGGTTATCTG
>JAFGXZ010000126.1 GCA_016936335.1 Fidelibacterota bacterium | reverse complement strand
TTTAAAATTAACGGAAAATTAACTCTTGGTGAAAACATTGCTGATTTGGGTGGATTGACAATTGCATACTCGGCGCTACAGATTGCGATGAAGAAAAACCCGGCGAAGCCTGAAATTGACGGATTTACACCGGAACAACGCTTCTATCTTTCCTGGGCTCAGGTTTGGAGAACAAATATTCGAAGAGAAAATCAGCTATTACGCTTAAAAACCGACGTTCATTCACCGGCAAAATACCGTACAAACGGTCCTCTTTCGAACTTGCCGGAATTTCATAAAGCCTTTAATGTCACAGAAGATCAGGCTCTTTACAGAAGCCCTGAGGAGATCGTTAAAATCTGGTAACTGATTTGATCCAGAACGTAAAAACTCCCAAACAATACCAGTTTTGGGAGTTTTTTTTATTGATAATTGTACGAAAATTGGTTTTAGTTATTCGCGGCTTTTTTTGCCCTGACTTCCGCCACAACATCTTCTTCGATGGAACGCGGTAACGGTGCGTAATTTAAAAATTCCATTGAGAAGGCAGCCCGCCCGCTGGAAATCGTCCTTAAGGCTGACGCATAGCCAAACATTTCCATCAGTGGAACAGTTCCAGTCAATTTCTGCGATCCTTTGCGATGACGGCGCATATTGTCGATTTTTCCCCGGCGCCTGGTCACATCACCAATCGCATCGCCCATATATTCATCGGGTGTATTGATTTCGATCTTCATCACCGGCTCTAATAACTGGGGTGCAGTTCTATTAATCATTTCCCGAAGAGCTTGAAAGGTACAGATTTTAAATGCCATTTCACTGGAATCCACCGGGTGATAACTGCCATCAATCAGGACAAACCGAACATCAACCATCGGATAGTCAGCATAAAGTCCACGACTCATTGCTTCCCGGAAGGCTTTTTCAACGGATGGAATATATTCACGAGGAATATTCCCACCTTTAACCAGGTCAAGAAATTCGAGACCGTTTCTGTCATTTGGCTCCAGACGAAAAACAATGTGTGCGAACTGTCCCTTACCTCCGGTTTGCTTTTTATACTTATAGTTGTATTCAACTTCCTTGGTAATTGATTCACGGAATGCGACAGCGGGTTTACCAACATTAACATTGACTTTATGCTCTGTTTTCAAGCGATCGACAATTACTTCCAGGTGAAGTTCACCCATTCCGGAGATGACGGTTTCTTCCGTTTCTTCATCATAATGCACTTTGAATGATGGATCTTCCAATGCCATTTTACTCAGCGCTATGGATAGTTTGTCACGTTCCTTCTTTGAATCCGGCTCGATTTTCATATCCAAAACGGTTTCAGGATATTTAATATTTTCCAGTAATACCGGATCTGATTCATCGCATAATGTATCACCGGTTGTCGTATATTTAACGCCGATCAGTGCACCAATATCACCGGCCCGTAATATTTTTACTTCTTGACGATCATTTGCATGAATTCGTAATATTCGGCCAATGCGTTCTTTTTTACCCTTGGTTGAATTCAATATGTAACTGCCAGCTTCCAACTCGCCGGAGTAGACCCGGATAAATGTCTGCTGACCAACGTACGCATCATTTGTGATTTTAAACGCAAGCGCTGAAAACGGTCGCTTGTATGAAGGTTTTCGGGATAAAATGATCTCAGGATTATGAATATCAACTCCGGTTATAATACCTCGATCAATTGGTGATGGCAGATAATCGACTACCGCATCCAATAACAACCGCACACCTTTATTCTTAAAAGCGGTCCCACAAAAAACCGGTGTGACACAGAGAGTCAGCACAGCATGGCGGGCCGCGGTTTTGATATCTGCTTCCGTAATTTCTTTTTCAGCGAGGTATTTTTCCATCAGAGGTTCATCAAAATCAGCCAACTTTTCAATCATCATCTCCCGGTACTTGGCTGACCGCTGTCGATATTCTTCGGGAATATCAGCAACAATCATGTCTAATTCCTTGAACGTGATTGCTTTCATGGAAATCAAATCAATAACACCCTTAAACTCCGATTCGCTGCCGATTGGGATTTGAAACAGAACTGCATTTGCGCCAAGCATTTCATTCATCTGCTCAACGGTATGAAACACATCCGCTCCCTGACGATCCATTTTATTAATGAATGCAATCCTGGGGACTTTGTACCGGTCGGCCTGATGCCAAACGGTTTCGCTCTGGGGTTCAACACCACCAACCGCACAGAATACCATGATAATTCCATCCAGAACGCGCAGTGACCGTTCAACTTCCAGCGTAAAGTCAATGTGTCCCGGAGTATCAATAAGATTGATCTGGTGTTTTTTCCATTCTGTGGTAATGGCAGCAGAGGTAATTGTAATCCCCCGTTCCTGTTCCTGCTTCATGAAATCCATGACAGCCTGACCATCGTGAACTTCACCGATCTTATGAGTTATTCCGGTAAAAAATAAAATCCTCTCACTGGTTGTTGTCTTACCAGCGTCGATATGGGCAACGATTCCGATATTTCGTATTCGTTGTATTTCAGCATTTTCCATTCGTCATACTCCTACATTTAAAACGAGCCGCAAATATAACCGCTTTTTCAGTAATTACAAACTGTTATTTATTACCATCAATTTACGAAAACAACAAATTTGCAGATAGTCTTTCAAATCGTATATTTACGAAGCTTTAAACACAACCATATTTGACTTTATCAACCTCAATATCTATATTAAATTTAAATGGCTGGTAACCTCGAAAAACGCAACCGTACAACTCTCTGGGAAATGCTCAGGGATTTGCCGAATCTTCTGTGTCTGAACGGAATTGGCCATTGGCATGTCCTCCCAAAGCATCGGAGACATCGTATCAGAATAAAAACAGGCAATAATGTTCCAATAAAATTAAACACTCGCGGGCCTCCGATAATAAAGTTATCTTTTCAAAAGTCATTTGGTAGGATCAAAACAGGTTTTACCCTGGGAAG
>JAFGXZ010000011.1 GCA_016936335.1 Fidelibacterota bacterium | reverse complement strand
TATGAGTATATTTCCGGGACAAATGATGAATTTAAACCCATTGACAGCCTGGTAATCACCCTAAATCCCGGCAATCGTGTATACTATGGAAATACCACCATGTATGTTGACAAGTATACTCCTCAGTGGTTTCAGATTACCGACGGATCTCCGATCAATCCCAACAACTGGGCGGCTATTGATAACTCAAGCAACTATGACTACTATACAAATGGCTATAATAATAACCATGGATATAACCGCAATAATGGATTTTATCTTTTTGACAGCCTTGCATTTGGTAATTATACCGTTGTATTCGATGCTCCCGGTTATTGGCCGGATACCACCGAAATTGTTATTGGCAGCAGCAAGTTTTTCTGGACATTAAATTGGTTTATGCAATCTTCCGTGCCGCCTTTTGTAAAAAGTGTCACTCCCAAAAACCATGAAGCGATGCATCCTGCATGGGATCCGATTGTTCTGATTTTTTCACATGAAATGGATACAAACCTTGTAAAAGATGGTTTAACCATATCGCCGGAAGTGGGTCTTATTTATTCCTGGGACATAAGTCTAAAGAAGCTGACCCTTGCTTACGTCGGAGACAGCCTTGAAGTTGAAACGGATTATACCCTGACGCTGGATGCCAATACTATCATCGGGAACCGGGGTCAACATTTGGATGGTAATGGGGATGGCGTTGCCGGAGATGACTTTGTACTGGAATTTACAACAAGCCCCAGAGATATTTATGCACCGGTGATATCTGATTATTATCCGCCACGGGCAACTCTATATGATGATCTACAACCAATAATTTCGTTTATCTTTGATGAGATAGTCGATACCACCGGTGGTCTGGAAGAAAAATTTGAATTGATTCGTACAAGCGGGGATGATATTACCATATCCACAATATTTGATATGTATGTCGTCAACGATAAAACAATCGTGTCTCTTTTTCCCACTGAAATGCTTGTCCGGGGTAACCGCTATGCTCGTTATGTCTATAGTGGCATAAAGGATCTTTTTGATAATGTTATTACTTCAGATCAGGGCAGTAGTCTATTGATTGACGGTGATATCCCGTGGTATGCAGATACAGTCAAAATAGAAGAGTTCGGGTCAAATTCTGGAAATTATTGGTGGGATCCAGGCGCAAGTGGTTCAACTAAAAATGTACTCATCGGTGAAAAATCAATCAATGATTCTATTGTAAACCATTGTAGTGGTAGTACAAATTCCTTTAAACTTCATTATAAATTTGATGCAACAAAAACCGACTGTTTTTTAAGAGAATACCTGAATACCGGTACGCTACCCCGTCAAAAGAAATTTAATAAAGATGGAATCCTGCAAATGTGGGTGTTCGGCGATGGTACCGGAAACCTGTTTAGGTTCGCAGTTGATGATCCCCAGGGTGTTGGAGTAACAGAGGTTAGTCCCTGGTATCCGCTTGATTTTATTGGTTGGAAACTGATCAAGTGGGATATGAGGAACGGGGAGACCGGAACATGGCCTGGTGTTTCTGACGGCACTTTGGATGGACAATTGGAATTTGATTCATTCCATATTGTTTATGTCGATAGTCTCGGAAACGATGAAGGAATCCTGTATTTCGAAGATCTTATGTTTCTTGTTCCCAGCGTCAATGCGATTCAGCCGCTTGAACTTCCCGCCGGTTTTACATTGAAGCAAAATCATCCCAATCCGTTCAATCCGACGACCACTATTTCGTTTACGATTCCAAAGGCATCCGACGTACGACTGGATATTTACAATGTCCGCGGAGAATTTGTTCGATCACTTGTAAATGAACGTCTAAATGCAGGCGGATATTCGCAGATTTGGGATGGAAAAAATTCGAACGGCCAGTTTGTTCCGAGTGGTGTCTATATGATGCGGATGTCAACGGCTGACGGGATACAAGTGCGGAACATGCTTTTGTTGAAGTAAAATAATTCAGCAGTGATGTTTCTGCTGAAACATCACTGCTGTTAATAACCACAAGTAGCGACGATTTTATTCTTCCGGATTCTCTTTTGTCAGCAGTGTAATTGCCGTGACAACAAACAGGAAAACCAGGCCGACGACAAAAAAGACTTTGATAATTTTGATCAAACCGGTAATAATTTTCATTGTTTACCCATCACAGTTCTTCAAGCAGCGCTTTTGCTTCTTTTTGCTGGTTTTTGTCCGAATTGGACGCAGCGGGAAGAGCCAGTGCTTGTTTTAAAGCCTTCTTGGCATTATCATCCTGATCCAGTTTCTCGTAACTTTTTCCCAGCCAGAGTAAATGACGGATGTCGTCCGGGTTCAGTTCATGGGCCTTACTGAAAAACTCTACTGCTTTTTCAAAAGACGCAGCTGGAGGGGTTGCATATATAATGCTGGCGACTTTTCGTTCCACCCAACTGAGATCAGCCAAAGCAAAATGCCAGCGTCCCATGACGTGATAGTTAGAATCGTTTTCCGGGTCCAGTTTTATTGCAATCATGGTGTGTTCTCTGACGGCATAAGAATTTTCAATTTTTTGCTTAGTGCCTTCGATTTCACCGACCCGCCCGATTAAAATTGCATAGTATTGATGACCGCCGGCAACGTTTGGGGCAATTTCAACACACTTTTTTGCATATTCAAAGCCCGGATAAACATTTGCCTTTTGTACCTCGATATTGCCTTCGTCCTGATCGGCTAAATCAAAGTAAGCGCGAGCAATCTTCCAGAGGATTTCCGGATTATCCTTATCCATCTTCTCGGCTTCTTTCAGCTTTGCCAAAGCGCCAGTGTAATTATCGGCATCACGCAATATCTCGACCTCATCCAAAAGGTCTTTTACGGTGGCGCCCTGGGCCATTACCAGCATGCACGCCAGTATGATGACCACGGAAACTACTCCAAATCGAAAACGTCGATCTTTCATTGTTACCCCCATAGTGTGTTTTGATTGAATGTTAATTTTTCGTTTTACCAGCTATTAGAAAAATTCCACAAAAGTGAATTTAAGCTCCCGGTTGAAATAATCTACCTTATTTCGATTTAGCAGAATATTGTTGAAATCGACTTCCAGGTGAAACCGTTGAACCATTGTCCAGCGAATTCCGGCGTTGAGATAACCCAGTCCCTCGCCAAGTCCCAGAGTATTTGTTTCGTTGTCATTCAGGGCGGCGTCGTATTCCACAACAAAGGATATTTCCGGATTAATATCCTTGTCCAGACCGATGAAAAATGATGGATCGCTGTCACCATCATCGTCTTCCAGAGGATTATAATTGAAACCGGCGTGAAATCCCAGATTACCGAGAAACCGATAATTTTTACTGGCAACAAGGTAGAATCCCTTTGCTTTGGTGTCATAGCGTTTTAGGGAATCGATATAAGTGCCCTGTCCCTGAGAATTGAAGCCAAACAGAAAGGCCGTTAGCTTAGCGGACTCTTCAATAAACCGGTACTTGATCGCCACACCCTGCTGATTGTGCCATTGAACCTTCTGGTTTCCGATAACGCCGGCACCACCATACGAAACACCAAACATGAAGCGTTGTGAAATCCCGGCGGAAATGCCAGCCAAAACTCCGCCGCCGCTAAACAGGCGAAATTCTGACAAATACGCACCCCTGGGAATAATCCCGGCTGTCGGTACGGTGACCAAACTGACCGGTTGCGGATAAACAGAGTTTTCCTGAGATATCGCTGGGAATTGGAGAATAACAATTGTTGTAAATAGGATAATGATCAGTTTTTTCATAATAGGCCCAGTTATTTTGATGAATATACATTGAACATGAAATAAAAGCAACCACGATTCATGTGAGTTTTGGCACAAAAATCAAACATCAAATATTTGACAGTATCCATAATGAACTCTATATTAAGCGAATAATAAATGTCAAACAGGAGGTTCAGATAGCAAAGCAAAAACAAAAAAAGAGACCGAAAAAGAAAAGTAAATTTTCTATTCCTTTCGATGTTGCCCTGTTGGTAGTCTTCGGCACCTTGATTTTTATTTTACTTGTATTGACAAATCGGGTATGCAGCCCTAAAGAGGATTTGAATATTCCCGATATTTCCATTAATTTTAAACATTATTATGAACAAACCAATACAGAGGGACTAACGTTATGAGAAATCTCGGTATTTTTATTTTTGTAATCGGTTTATTATTGTTGGTTTTGGACCCGACAATAATTCGCATTATTGGAATACTTGGCGCGGCATTTGGGTTATTTGCATTACTGGTTCCCGACAAAGCCGCCGAAGTAATGGGTAAATTCAAATCCAAAAAAAGCGCCAGCGAATAAACAGTCATTAACATTCGCATTGTCTGTATCGGTTACACGATGTAACTGATAACGCATTTTTATGATTTTAAATATGCCATTTGTGAATATCCGCCGCCAGATAGATATAGCGGGGTTTTATGTTTTTAGGGCAGAATAGCATTGCATATCTTGTTTGTCTGACCTAAATTTTTTCCTTGGTGAGTTCTAAAAAAATACACATAAAAAGATATCTTGGACAAATGGCATTGCCGGCAAAATGGATTTAGAGCTGCGGGATATGTTTGAAGAGCCGTTAAAGACAAAAATACTGACCCGACACGAAAAAGAGATGGGCATACAGGTCGCTGAAATGGAAAAATATAAGTACATCTGCAGTCAGCAGGAAGGGTGTGACATCGGTAAGCGGGCCTACTTTGAATGGACTCAGAAATATGGGAAAAAGGTCCGCGAATGGCTGGAATCCCTGTCTGATGATGAAATCAATCATCTTTTTGAAACCCTGTCGGAACGAATAAAGCACTATATTTTTGAAAAAGCTCATTGAGACTTTTTTGTTATATCGTAAAATGACAACGACTCTGGCCATTATGAATTATTTCAGTAACTTTAATTGTCGCAAATAAGATGGAAATAACATTTCTATGGAGGAAAGATTATTATGGGCAAACAAGACCATGTAAAATTACCGGATAATGCCTATGGCAAGCTGAAGGACGGCGAGGAATATATACCGGTAATTCCAGCCGCGAAAATTGTCCCGGAAGTTACAAGGTATTCACTGTTCTGGGGGTTGTTTTATTCGGTATTATTCTCCATGGCGGCGGCTTATCTGGGACTTAAAATCGGCCAGGTGTTTGAAGCGGCGATACCGATCGCGATACTGGCGGTCGGAACGTCAGTAATGCTTAAACGTAAGAATGCACTGCAGGAAAATGTTATTATCCAGTCAATTGGTTCGTCGTCCGGCGTGATCGTAGCCGGTGCGATTTTTACAATTCCAGGCTTGTATATCCTGGGGCTTGACGTCAGTTTTCTGCAGATGTTCCTGGCGTCTCTGTTCGGTGGTATCCTGGGTATTCTGTTTTTGATTCCTTTTAGAAAGTATTTTGTTCAGGATATGCATGGTGAATTTCCGTTTCCTGAAGCAACTGCTACAACCGAAGTGATTATTGCCGGTGAATCGGGTGGCGAACAGGCCAAGGTTTTGGTAATTGCGGCAATCATTGGTGGGATATATGATTTTTGTGTTGCAGGATTGGGATTGTGGAAAGAGGTAGTTTCAACCCAGGTTTTTCGTTGGGGCGCCTTTCTGTCAGACAAGTGGAAGCTCGTTCTAAAAATCAATATTGGCGCCGCTGTGACTGGTTTGGGATATATCATTGGTCTGAAATATGCACTGATCATCGCTTGTGGCTCGTTTCTGTCCTGGTGGGTGCTGATTCCGGCGTTTTACTATGTGGGTCAACATTTGATCGAACCACTTGCTCCGGCTATAATTCTGATTAAGGATATGCAGCCGCAGGAAATATTTACGAATTATGTCCGTCATATTGGTATCGGTGGCATCGCGGCAGCAGGAATTATTGGAATTATCAAATCCTCAAAAATCATCGCAGGCGCTTTTAAACTGGCAGCCAAAGAACTGACCGGTGGTGTCCTCACCGATGTTGAAGGCGAAGTCCCCCGCACCCAAAAGGATATCAAAATGAAGTGGATTGCATTATTTCTGATCGCCACATTTATTGCATTGTTCATATTTTTTCTTTTTGGTGTTGTTGAGATGAATATCTGGCACGCTATTGTCGGGATTCTCATCGTGTTTATTATTTCGTTTTTGTTTACGACTGTTGCCGCCCGTGCGATTGCGCTGGTCGGAACCAACCCAGTTTCAGGAATGACCCTGATGACCCTGATTCTTTCATCGGTTATTTTGCTGAAAGTTGGATTAACTGGTGAAAAAGGGATGCTGGCGGCATTGATTATTGGTGGTGTCGTCTGTACGGCACTCTCAATGTCCGGCGCCTTTGTTTCGGATTTAAAAATTGGGTACTGGTTGGGAACGACACCTCAGGTTCAGCAACGGTATAAATTTGCCGGTACGCTATTGGCGGCGGCGTCTGTGGGATTTGTTATTCTTGTACTGAATAAAACCTTTGGTTTTGGTGCCGCCGCCGGACCGAATGCTCTGGAAGCACCCCAGGCATCAGCAATGGCAGCTGTTATCGAGCCGCTTATGACCGGTTCACCGGCACCGTGGACACTCTATATTGCCGGTGTTTTTATGGCGATCATTTTAGAGTTTATCGGCGTTCCACCACTGGCATTTGCATTGGGCATGTATCTGCCGATTTATCTGAACACTCCGATTCTGGCGGGTGGTTTGATTGCCCATTTTGTCGGAAAATCCACTGACAACCAGGAACTTGCAAAAAAACGCAAAGAAAAAGGAACGTTGATTGCATCAGGATTTATTGCCGGTGGTGCGATTATGGGAGTCGTGGCGGCGTTTATTATTTTCTTTGGGCAGAAGATTTTCGGGGACGGTTGGACGCTGATGCAGGCGATTGGTACCGAGCACTGGTCAGAATCAGCCGGCGGTGAAATTCTTGGTTTTGTCATGTTTGTTTTAATTCTGGTTTATTTGTACTGGGATTCAACACGGGTGAAAGAGTAGGTGTATTCCAGCGCACGTTTTGATAGGAATATAATGTGTATGTTCATTAAAAATCAGGAGGATGAGAAATGAATAAATCTATATTGATTATTGGGCTTGCAGCGATGCT
>JAFGXZ010000125.1 GCA_016936335.1 Fidelibacterota bacterium | reverse complement strand
CCCAAGGGTTGGGCTGTTCGCCCATTAAAGTGGCACGCGAGCTGGGTTTAGAACGTCGTGAGACAGTTCGGTCCTTATCCGCTGTGGGCGTAGGAGATTTGAAAGGGGCTGCTCTTAGTACGAGAGGACCAGAGTGGACAAACCTCTAGTGTACCAGTTGTGCCGTCAGGTGCAGTGCTGGGTAGCTACGTTTGGTTTGGATAAACGCTGAAGGCATATAAGCGTGAAACCATCCTTAAGACAAAATCTCCCTCCCGTTAAAACGGGACTAAAGGTTCCTTGTAGATTACGAGGTTGATAGGTCATAGGTGTACGCACAGTGATGTGTTTAGCCAAGTGATACTAATAAACCGTGAGTCTTGACCAAAACTCTTTATGAGTCAGATTCCTAAATATTGAGTCTCATTTTTTCCCAATGCAATCTTTTTCCGGTGGCAATAGCAGAGGGGCCACACCCGATCCCATCTCGAACTCGGTAGTTAAGCCCTCTTGCGCCAATGATACTGCTCGGGAGACTGGGTGGAAAAGTAGGTCGTTGCCGGAAACTTTTAAAAAGACGCCCCGATTTTCGGGGCGTTTTTTTTATTGTATCTTCAGGGCTCTGTATTTATATTCAATTTGTGAGTGAAAAAATACAGAATAATTGCTTGCTTTATGTTCTATCTCACATCAATATTTTTAGTAATCGTTTAACTTGACGATATGAAACAAGGAGCTTTTATGAAAACGAAAATTTTAACCATCGCTATATTATCTATTTTTGTTTTTTCCTTTGCAGCTGCTCAAACCGGAGAACTGAGTCTTGGAACCAATTATTTTAATAATGTCGAAGTATTTTATATTGCTGATTTTGATTTTAATAATGGTATGAATAATCCGGATATTTTTGAGTATTACCTCAGTTATATTGCTCCGGATGGTGACGGAACACCTGGCAGCGGGACCGCAATAAAAATCAGTATCGAATTTGAAATGATTGCGAATATTCCGAGCCTGGGCCTGAATAACCGACGGATAATCTATATAAAGACGACTCCCTTTGATTTTAACGGTGAAGTCACTATTTCAACGAAGAACCTGGACCTGAATATGGATAATATTTATTACACTGACGGCCGGGAACTGACAGGTATTGGAAAGGATGAGTTTGAATTTATCCCCGAAGAGGAATTTGCCCAGCTTCAAACTGCCATTCTATCGGGATTAAAACTGCCGGCCGGAGATTATATGTTTAATTTTGGGATTTACCCGGAAGGCTCTTCAGGATTAGCGCCGTTAAGCGAAAAACAGGTAATCTCCGTCGGGAACCCGACGGACCTTGAACTTGTTGCACCGGGAGGCCTGCTGGATGAGAATATCGAAATCTATTCCTTATATCCGTTGTTTCAGTGGGAATCTTCCGACTTTATGTGGACCGATGGGCATTGTTCGGAATGTGGATATTTTATACGGGTTGCTGAATATAACCGTACTATTCACAGTTCTATCGACGAAGCCCTCAATGACCAGGCCAATTTGCCCTATCCCGATAATGGTCGCTTTTACCCGCTTCCCTCTCAACTTGTCGCCGCCGGCAGCGGACGAGGCGATTTACTGACTGCCAATAATACCTTTCAATATCCTTTTACTGATTCAAAACCTCTGGAAAATGGAAAAACCTACGTATGGCAGATTCAAAAGGTGTTTCCGACAACTTCCGGATCCGAATTACTTGAAAGTGGTATCTTTGTGTTTTCAATCCCTTCAATGGGCGGTGGCGATGATACAGACGGATCGACCAGTGGTGGAAGCAATATCTATCTCCAGATATTGGAACAGATAATTGATGCCGATACATACAATGCTTTGTTCAGCGGTGAGCTGGTAGGATTCTTTCCAACAGGAGTCGTGACACTGAATGATACCCAGCAATTGACCCAGGACCAATTGACAGCGCTGGCGTCTCGGGTGCTGGCGGGTCAGATTTCGATCAAATCAATAGGCGTTGAATAACAAAAAAATAGGAATAAATCATGAAAAAATTACAGAAAATATCACTGATTTTATTTCTCCTGATTTTCTCAATTCAGGGATGGTCGGCCGATAAGATCGCACTGACATTAAAAGCCAGGGGACAGACCAGTCTGAAGCGCTCCAATGAGGAAAATTTTAAAACCGGAGTAAAACCGGGAACATCGCTTTTTAATGAAGATCAAATTAAAACCGGAGAAGACGGTTATGCCGTTCTGGTATTCCTGGATGATAAAACTCAGATCAAAGTCCGTGAAAATTCCGAAATGACTATATCCGGTGCCCGTACAACAGAAGCCATTTCAAAGCAAATAGCGATGCAGGTGGGTACTCTGAAAGCGGAAATCAGTCCGCAACGCAAGGGCGAATTCGTCATCGCGACTCCGACTTCGGTGGCATCTGTGAAAGGGACTGTGTTCTGGTGTACGTCGGATCCGGTTATGGGTGATGTATTTTACGGGATGTCCGGTTCTATACAAGTGACCAATAACGAAAGCGGTGCTGTGGTCATGGTTGGTGCAAACGAAACGGGTACGTCAACTCCGGACGGACAAGTGACCGTAGAAACTACAGTGGAAGGTGGCGCTCCGGTAGACGAAGATGACGAGGATACGGATACGTCCAATATTCTGCGAATTCAGCTACAAAATGAACAGGGTGATATTAAAGATATTAAAATAGAATATTAACTGACACTTACTGTAAAAAAATTGTTGAGGATGTAAATGGGTAGGATTGGGGCTAAATTTTTATTATTGACAATAGGATTTTCCGGCATTCTTTTTGGACAGGCGAAAGTGTTACATTCACCGCCACGCAATATCCGGGCGAATTCACCGATTACCATTGAAGCGCTGATTGAAGGGGCCATTGTTGAAACTCAACGGGTCCGGCTTTTTTACCGGGTGGGCGGTCAGGATTCGTTTGTGGAAGAGGATATGAATGAATATATGGGTGTCTACACCGGGACTATTCCGGCGGATTATGTGACACCTGAAGGTGTTGAATATTTAGTCATTGCGGAAATGGCTGATGGAAAAATGATCGCATTCCCCGAAGTCGATCCCTATAATATCCCGATGTTGCTTACAGTCAGAAAAGCAACCGAGATTACTGAAAGAGCGATTCCCGTCAATTCACCGGATATTCAGGGAGGAATTCGCAGTGATATTATTATTTTAAGTCCTGAAGAAGGTGAAATTATTGCTGCTGAAGAGGTAGTATTGGCATTTTCACTGTTTAATATGATTGATGTCGATATAAATTCGATTGATCTGACACTCGACGGTATTTCGGTAATTAAAAATGCTGAAATTACTGAAGATGTCATTATGTACCGGCCGAAAAACATTAAACCTGGGGTTCATACAGTCAAATTAAATATGTTCAATCAATTCGGTGATCCTTATGCAACGGAAATCATCAATTTTACAGTGGTGAAAACTGTCGAAGAGGCCAAGCGTGTACTGAAATACACCGGCCGTGTGGCCGCAGAAGCGAACTCGGAGCAGGTGCGGGGAGTACGTCAAAACATTAATTCAATTCGTGCCAATGCATCTGGATCCTATGACTGGTTAAGTTTTAAAGCGAAAGCCTTTATTACTTCTCAGGAAGATCCGACTAAGCAGCCCCGGAATCGTCTGACTTTGGGATTGAGTACATCGGTTTTTGATCTGTCGGTGGGAGATGTTACCCCCCAATTTTCCGAGTTGTCATTACAGGGCAAGCGCGTCAGGGGAGTGGAAGCTAATCTGAAACTGAAGTATTTTAATACTCATATCATATACGGTCAGACTGACCGGGCCATCGAAGGTGCAATCGGGATTAGTGATACACTGGAAGGCGGTGTCATTCAATATAGCCGCAGCGGCTATACCTATGATCGGAACCTGCTTGCCGTGAGACCCTATTTTGGTTCAGGAAAAAATTTCCAGTTGGGTTTTTCCCTGTTAAAATCTCGTGATGACACCCTGTCTGTCAAAAAGGAGTTTGGGGGTATTACCGAAACTTCCGAGCAATCCATTGTTATGGGAGGTGTTAATAAACCGAAGGATAATATTGTTGTCGGCACGGATTTAATGCTTGCATTTGACCAGAAGCGGTTTGTATGGAAGACCGATGCGGCCTTCTCGTATCTGAACCGCGATATCAACGGTGGTGCTCTGACACTTGAAGAAATGGATACGTTCTTACCGGGTGATAGTCTGCAAAATGATACAATTACGTTGGGTGATATGAATATTCCGCTTGCGGGATTCCCGGATCCCGGTGATTTTACAAAGATTTTCATTATTAATCAAAATCTCAGTCCTCTGATGCCCATTGTTCCTGATTCCAGCGGGGCAATCGGGATGAAAGAATTTCTGAACATGCCCTCCACAGCTTTTAAAACTGTGTTGAAATTAAATTATTTTAATAATTTCTTCGTTGTCCGGTATCAACGGGTTGGCCCTGAATTCACCTCCCTGGGCAATCCATACATGCGAACCGATGTTCAGGGTTATAATATATCCGATAAAATCCGTTTGTTCGGTAATAAATTGTTTGTAACACTCGCCTATGATCAGAAGCGTGATAATCTGCTCAAAAATAAAAATTCCACAACGACAACGAGTTCTTTTTCAGCGAGTGTGGCACTATATCCCGGCGAAGGATTACCGAACATCAATTTTAACACCCAGAGCTACGGACGCCAGAACGATCTGGATATTAATGATATTACATACGATACGACCTACACTGAAACCGGTGATCCGCTATATTCCTTTAAAGACCCCCGGGAGTCCAATGTTACGACGCGCCAGGATTTTCGAATTACCCATATCGTTAAGGTTGGTGATATTAAAAACACTTTGAATATTTCTTATGCAAACTCAGAACGGAATGACCGCATTGATGATCGCCTGTACGGGTATCAATTCAATAAAACAAGCGCCTCGTCATTTTCCTTTGGTGTTAATTCGGCGTTTGCATTTCCCTTAAAGACGAATTTTAAAATATCTTCTAATACGTCAGAGAGTGAATCTCAGGCAGATCCCTATAAGATGTTTACGGTACTGCTGCGTGGCCGTTACGAATTCTTTGATGGTAAACTGGCCGCGGAAGCCGGGTATACGCTGACCAATGGTTCAGGCCTGGTAGATTTTTCAAAGCACGATATGTTTACCGGCGGCATGTATCAATTGGGTGAAGATCATCAATTTCACTGGCGCTTACGCTATGTCAATATCAATGATCGGATGACAAACGAAGTCTTTAATGATCCCAGTTTTATGGTAAATTATACATTCCTTTTCTAATCGCGGATTTTATATCGGATGAAAAAAGATATATTTAGAAAAGCGGCCTGGGGTACTCTCATTGCGTTGCTTTTTTCTGTGATTGTGTCGTTACTCCTGATATTTGGTTTTTTCAGGGACTTGGAATTAAAGTCTTTGGATTTCAGGTTTCGCTGGCGTGGACCGCTGGATGTCTCTCATTCGGATCTGGTCATTGTTGCCATTGATCAGCAGACGTTTACAGCCTGTCGGGATCGCTATCCCTATCCGCGTGAGTATTATGCAACACTCATTGATAATCTAAATGAAGTCGGTGTCCGCCGGATCATGTTTGATATTCAATTTACAGAACCGGACATTAAAAATCCGCTGGGTGATTCAATATTAGCCGATGCAGTCCAACGAAACGGAAATATTATT
>JAFGXZ010000124.1 GCA_016936335.1 Fidelibacterota bacterium | reverse complement strand
GAATTACGGGGTGTCTGGCTGACCAATGTGGACAGCAAGGTGCTGGATAGTCAGCGATCTATCGCCGAAGCGATGCATTTCCTAAAATCTCACCATTTCAATGTCGTCTATCCGGTTGTCTGGAATGATGCTAAGACAATCTATCAAAGTGATATTATGGACAGTCTATTCGGAGTCCCGATCAATCCGCGTTTTGATGGACGGGATCCGCTGGCGGAATTAATCCATGAAGCCCACCATCAGGGACTGAAAGTAATTCCCTGGTTTGAATATGGATTCAGCTCATCATATAAAAAAGACGGAGGAATGATTCTCGAAAAATTTCCCCAATGGGCTGCTCGTGACAATGCCGGAAACCTGTTGAAGAAAAATGGTTTTGAATGGATGAATGCTTATCATCCGGAAGTCCAGACGTTTCTAATGGATTTAGTGACCGAAGTTGTTCGAAAATATGATGTAGATGGTGTGCAGGGTGACGATCGGCTGCCGGCACAACCAATTGAAGGAGGGTATTCAGATGTTACCAAACAACTATATGCAGAAGATCATGATGGCGCTCTGCCACCCGGCAATTACCGTGATCCCGAATGGCAGCATTGGCGTGCGGATCAATTAAACTGCTTTGCGAAAAAGCTTTATAAAAAGGTCAAGTCAATTAAACCAAACATGCTGGTCACCTGGTCACCGAGTATATATAAGTGGTCCTATGATGAATATTTACAGGATTGGCCACGGTGGCTAAATAACGGTTATGCAGACATCGTACATCCCCAGGTATATCGCTATGATTTAATCCGCTATGAACAAACACTATGTTCTCAGAATCCGGATTCCATTGGCTTGGTTCGGAATACCGACCGGGTCTTTCCCGGTATCTTAATGAATCTGGGCGAATATGTTATGTCTGAGGAGTATCTCCTGAAAGCAGTTGAACTTAACCGGGAATTGGGTTATAAGGGTGAAGTGTTTTTCTTTTATGAGGGCTTGCGAAAAAATGATGACGAGCTGGCAAATGCACTCCTGAAGACTGTTTATCGTCAGCCAGCCCGATTTCCCAAATATAAGTAAATAAAAAGCGCAAGTTTGACGAATTTCTTATTGACTTTGGCAAGCTTCTGCAATATTTTTAAACGTTTTTAAAGCAGGTTAACAAACTTAAGGTATAGGTGTGATATTGAGGAAATTCAGCTTCGTGCTTTCACGTTTTTTCCTCCTTTTCTGGTCAGTTACGGTGTTTGCCCAGACTGGTAAGGTGACCGGAACGATAAAGGATAGTCAAAACGGAAGGCCGCTTATTGGTGTCAATGTCATTGTTAAAGGAACTACGATCGGTGCGGCTACGGATGTGAATGGATATTATGCCATCCTTGGTGTGCTGCCCGGAGAGCGGGAACTAGTTTTCAGGTATATTGGTCATGCTGAAGTTACCGTAACCAATGTTCTGGTGAATACCGACCGGACAACGACTATAAATGTTGAAATGACACCGGAAGCGCTGGATTTGGGTCAGGCTGTCACCGTGACGGCCGAGCGACCGGTCGTCGAAAGAGATAAAACCTCTTCATCGGTACATATCCAGGGAGATGATATCGCTAAGCAACCCATTGTGGGACTGCGGGAAGTACTCGAACTGACACCCGGCGTTAATCGGAATGCTGATGGTACTATCAGTATCCGTGGTGGGACCGGTCATGATATTAACTACACAGTTAACGGAATGAAGTCATTAAATACAAATACATCTGCGACGGCGTATGGTGGTTCCGGTATGTCAAAATCAGAAAATAGCTGGAAATACGATATCAACCCGTTATCGGTGGCTCAGATGGAAATAATTTCCGGTGGTTTTAATGCGGAGTATGGTAATGCTCAATCCGGTGTTGTAAATGTGGTGACGAAGGAGGGCGGTGAAAAATTTTCCGGCGGGTTTCGGATGGAATATAGACCGCCAGGTCAATACCACTGGGGCGATTATCTTTATTCCCATGATCAGCGCGAGTGGCAGCTGTGGGGTGATATTGATACCTGGATTGGCAACCCGTCGTTCAAAACCGACAGCGCGGCCGTTAACAATTACAATTTATGGGTAATGAATCATACACCCGGTGATGAGAAGGTAACCTTGTACAAATTTGATCCGGAAACTGATTCCTATGAACCCGATATTGTCCAGAATCGTGATAATATCATGGGTGTCTATGATTATCGTGAGAATGCCTATCAACGTTATATTTTCAGTTTTGGTGGTCCGCTGGGATTAGATGGTGATAAAACCAGTTTTTTTATCTCCGGTGAGTACCGGGAAAAACCGACCCGATTACCCACGGTTGAACAGATTCAGAAACTAAGTAACTTCACAGCGGTAATAGCCTATAAACCGAGTCCCAAGCACAATTTTAAGTTTACCAACATGTACCAGCAATATGAAGGAGGTATGGGCTCCGGTTCCGATGATATTCGCTGGGCAGGACTCAGCCGGGGGCATCAGAAATATACCCTGATCTACGACGCTTTACGTGAGGAAAAAGTCTCTTCCCAAAATCTGGATTATAAATATGTATTCAGTGCCACCGCCTATCTGGAGATCGGTTTGGTTCATCAGTTTGAAGAACTGTTTTCATTGCAGCGACCGGTTCCAGGCATTGATAAAGATGCCCAGCTCGTGGCTCAGGGCAAACAGAATACCCGTTTACTGGAAGATCGTGGAGACTGGTTTATGCTCTACCGGGATTTTTATACCTGGTCGAGTCTTTATAATCAGGCTTCACTGACCCATTATTGGGCAGGGCACGCAAATTATTCTAACCAGATCAATAAGCAGAACCTGATTAAATTGGGTCTGGAAACATCTATGATGGATCAGGATTTCAATGCATCATCTTCTCTGACAGTTTCCTCGTTTATTTGGCGTACCGGCTTTTCATCTAACTATCGGGCAAAGACGAAATACCTGGCGGCATTTGCGCAGGACAAGATTGAATTTGCCGGTATGGTGGCAAATCTGGGATTGCGGATGGATGCCTACAATTTCGGTGGAAAAGTACCGCTGGATGAACACCAGGCATTCTATCAGGCGGAAAATGAGGGGTTCAGCGGAGGTTTCGGTATTCCGGCCTGGAAAAAATCAAAAACCTTTGTGTCGCTTTCTCCCCGAATCGGCATCTCCTTTCCAATATCGGATAAATCCGCTTTCCGTGTTCAGTATGGACATTTCCGCTCAATGCCGATTATCGCCCAGACCCTGGATAATCAGACAAATCACGGCTGGGGCATTATTGGCAATCCGAACCTGAAACCCAAACTGAGTGTCAATTATGAAATTGGTCTGCAACATAATCTCTGGGGGACTCATCAGCTGGATATCGTGACGTATTATAATGATATGAAGAATCAAATCAACACGGTATATATTGAAAGTACCGCCGGATCCATTAAATATGACTCTGATTATTACGGGACTTACCGCAGTTATGTCAATCACGGGCACGGGAGCAGCCAGGGTATTGAAGTAAATTTTATCAATCGCAACGTTTCTGACTGGAAATATCGCATTGGCTATGCCTTGTCTCAGACCAAATATGGTTATTCGGGACTCTATATCGAGCCTACGGAACTGACGCCCGAGCTGGAGCAAAAATATGCGTACTCAGCATCGGAGTATACATCATCGGAAGACCGGACTCACCGGCTAAATACGTCATTTTCCTATACAACACAGAAGGGCAGTGGTCCTGCACTATTTCATACCAGACCGCTGG
>JAFGXZ010000123.1 GCA_016936335.1 Fidelibacterota bacterium | reverse complement strand
GGCATAATCAGTACGGCTGTTGGTTCCGGTTCAGGTGATTTTGGAAGTATTTCACTTTCATCTCCCAACGGTCTTTGTATTGACGGGGATGGCGATCTGTTGATTGCAGATGTTTATAATTATCGCGTGCGGAAACTGGCATTTCCGTATTATTATCTAAATGGTACTCCTGATAGTGACGATATCGGTAATAATTTAGTTACAATTACAGCCAACGATGGTACGACTAGTAATTTTCTTGAGTTTAATCTTGAAGTGCTCAACGTCAATGATCCACCACGGATTGTTTCAACTACAGATATAAACGCCATCGAAGACCAGCCGTTTTTATATATTGGCCTGGTATCCGATCCGGATGATTCGCTATTTTCCTGGCAATTTGTGGATTATCCGTCGTGGTTGACAGTGAAGAATGATAGTATATACGGAACCCCGACCCAAAACGATACAAGCAGCGGTTTCATACTGATTGTTTCGGACGGGGAATATTATGATACAATTAATGTATCGATTACGTTGACATTGGTTAATGATATACCGAAAATTACTTCCGTCCAGATTGCACAGGCAACAGAGGATGAGTATTTTATTTATACCTGTACCGCAACGGACGAGGAACGCGATCGATTGAATTATTCCTTTTCTCAATTGCCACACTGGTTGACGGCGGATGCAGACAGCGTTTTTGGTACACCGCTTGAGGCCGATGGCGATACCATCTTCCTGGTTATTGTATCGGATCAATTCGGCAGTGATTCGTTGACAGTGTCTGTCCATGTCATCTCTGTCAACGATCCGCCGCTCTTTTCCACCATCCCTGACACCGGATTTGCCGAAGATAATAAATTGGTTCTGTTAATGAATACAATTAAAGACTATGTCTCCGATCCCGATACACCGGACAGCTCACTGGTAATCGACATATATTATATCAGACCGTTGACAGTAAATATTCAAAATGATTCTATTGAGATTTCCGCTGAAGCAGACTGGTTTGGTGTTGATACCATCCGACTGATTGTCCGGGATGATATATTGGCAGATACAACACAATTTGCACTGACGGTTTATCCGGTCAATGACGCACCGGTTTTTTCAGATTTGATGATTGATTCCTTCGTCCTTAGCCAGGGAGAAACAGACTCAATTTCGGTTAAGGGCTTTGTAACAGATATTGATACACCCGACAGCCTGTTACATTGGAACGCCATTGCCGGAAAATTTGTGGATTGCCAGTGGCTTGATTCGTTGAAACTGTTTCAGGTTTCTGTTAATAGTGATAGTGTGGGCCTTGATACGATTTATTTCGTTGCTTCAGATGGCGAATTTCGAATCGATGCGGCAATTATAGTCATTGTAAATCCTTCGACCGGTTTGAATAATATTGTTGAATTGCCAAAAACGTATGCCCTGAAACAAAACTATCCCAATCCCTTTAATCCGACGACAATTATTCCGTACGATCTTCCTCAGGAAAGTCATGTAGACATTCGCATTTATGATTTATGTGGTCGGGAAGTTTTTACCTTGATGACGGGACAACAACCTGCGAATCATTACCAGATTAGCTGGGACGGTCGTGATAAAAACGGAGTTCATGTTGCGAGTGGTGTTTACCTGTACCGAATGACAACAACATCTGAAAACCAACACTATAGTCGGACCCGAAAATTGATGATCATTCAGTAAATCTACAGGAAATTTTGTTATGGGGTGAGCCATCCGTCGGAGTCGAACCGACGACCTGCTCATTACGAGTGAGCTGCTCTACCAACTGAGCTAGGATGGCGTTAAAAAGCGGGAAAATTTACTACATTGTCGGTGATTATGCAATGTCGATCTATGGAAAACATGTTTCATCTATTTTTGAAATCTTGTATATTCAGGACACGTATTTAAAATCCGTCACGGAGAAAATGGCATGTTTTCCAATAAATTAATCAATTTGTTGCGGCGTTTCGGGTGGACCGTTTTTTTTATTATTCTTGGCCTGGAAACGGTCAACCTCGTTTATCGTGAAAAAACCAATCTTCAGCGAACTCAATTACCCTTTGAATTACAGGACAGTGTGGCAATGAACTTTAGCCAGGCCGGGCTTGAATCTCTTTTTGCAGAGAAAATTATCACAAAACTGGATACCATTTCGCTGCGCTATAACGTTTCCAGTTCCATTAAAAGTACTCAAGAATCTGAGAGTAGCCCGGTTGTCATGTACCGGCGTGACAAGTCTTTTACTTTATCAATAGATAATGAACAAAAGCCCCGTTCGGCGTATGATGAATGGCAGGACGGGCTGGAAAATCAGATTGACGAGTACATTCAAGGCAAAACTCATGTTATCCTTGAGGTAAATGATTCATTAACCGGAGAAGTGAGTCAGGTTCCCATTAATACCATAGTAAAAATAAATACCGATGAGCTGTACCAGGTATCAATAATAATTCTCATTCTTATTTTTACGTTTTTTAATTCCTACCTGCTGCTTCGTTATAGTCAATCGAGTGAAAATATTCTAATTGTCTATTTTTTGATTTTCCTGGTGACGCCGTCCATTAAATATCTACCAGTGGAAATGTTATCGGATGTCTGGAGCAAGCTGATATCACCGTTCTGGGGAATCTTTTTTTATCATTTTGTTGCAGTGAAATTAACGGAGAAACCGGATGTTAAAAAACTGTATGTCCGCTCCGCAATTATTTATCTGATGGTATTCTTCCTTGGATTTCACAAGTTGGGCGATCTGTTTGAAATTGTCCTCTATGCTTGGCCCGCATACTGGTTGCTGAAGGCCATTTTGTTATTAAGGAAAGAATTTCGAGCCAGTCAGAAAATTGAGTACCGTCGTCTGCTTTCGGCCTTTAAAGGAATATCGATCTCCGGTATTGGAACGGCGGTTGTCTTTGGCAGCGCCTTGTTGCTTATAACGGTTCTGCCGGGGGCCCATTTTTTAATTCACAGTGAAATGCTGTCAAATATTCTGGGTCTGGTATTCGGTTTATCTGCGGTAGCCGGTGTATTGATCGTGTGCATTGGTGTCCTGTGGTTTTTTGGATCATTTACCTGGAGCTTACTGACCGGAACAGCCCTGGATGTAAAAATCCGCAGTACATTGATCTATACAATCGTCGGTATTGTTTTTGTCACGGTTTTTGGCTTGATTGACTACTCCCTGGGCGAGCTACTTCAATATTTGTTTGGAAAATTTGTAGGGTCGGAATTTATCGCCGGTATTCCGGGTACGATTGTACTGATTTCGCTTTTTGTTCCAATCCGGAATAAAGTCGAGCGGATTGTTGATAATAAATTGAATACATCAGAGTTGGATTTTCTGGAGCGGGCGGAAACATTTACGAAAAATCTGACAAACGAAGGGGTTGTCGAGGGGTTTGAAGAATATATCTGTGAGAATCTAATTGAACAGTTGCCTATTGAAAAAGTAGCCCTGATCTCTTATGATTCGGAATTGGCTGAATATCGGTTTAATGAGATTCGGGGCAGCGATGTGATTGAAAATTCCCGTGTCAGGGACAGTCTTAATCTATTAAAAGGGACACTGGTTTATCAAAGTAACGAAATGACCACTGATGATCTCCAGGATATTTCCAGTTTTCCGTTGATTATTCCAATCATTTTTGAAGATGAGCATAAATGGTTTCTGGCGCTTGGTAAAAAGAAAGACAATTCAATCTATAATAAAAATGATCTGGCTTCCTTTGAAAAGTTAGTGGATAAAATAAAGCTATCTCTGAAATTTATTTTAGTTTATGAAGACCTTGTCAACGGGAAATATGAGCAGACAATTCAGGAAAAGGATGAAATAATTCGCAAACTTCGTGAAGAATTATCCAAAATAAAAACAGTGAAAGAAACACTTGACAATCCGCTTCAGATGTAGGAATTTTATCTGGATACGTAGCAGTGTTTTATCCAAAGACAATATGACCCAACATATTAGATGAACCAAACTGCATGTGAACATTGACCGGAGATGTAAGCAGATGACTGAAAAATTCAATGCCAGTAAGAAGAAATCGAACAAACAGCCCTACGATTCTAAAATCGATGAGAAGTGCGAAAAATGTTCCAGTGAAATCGTCTACCGTAAGAATTCATATTTTGGCCAGAAAACGTATTTTAAAATATGTAACAATTGCGGTTGGTATGAATTGTTGGATTCCGAGTCTTGGGCAAAAGCAATTGCCGGCAGCAAGGCCGTTGACGAAGACGACATCGAATAACACCAGAATTTATTGAACCTATTAATTTTAGCAGCATTGAAACGGGAATTGGTTCCAATTCAAAACCATCTTGTTAATGTATATAAGAACAATTTAGGTGTCTGTCTGAATTTTCAAAAAATTCCGATAGGTTTAAGTAAAAGTAAAATAAATATTCCACAATATTGTTCAGAGAACTCCGTAGATATGATTATCAATGCGGGAACTGCCGGCGCAATTTCCAACGATTTACACCTGCTGGATATCTTTTTTCCATCTTTTGTGTCAGATGACAATAATCAGGGGATTTCATTGGAGATGGCTCAATCGATCGTCGGGTCCGCTCCTGAACATTGGAAAACAGGAACTCT
>JAFGXZ010000122.1 GCA_016936335.1 Fidelibacterota bacterium | reverse complement strand
TCTCCTAAAGTGTGTCCAGTTTATCAATGCGCCGCTGATGGCGACCACCTTCAAAATCGGTACTCAGCCAGATGTCGAGCATTTTCCCGGCTGATTCCTGGTCTGTATAGGATGCGCTGAAACAGATCACATTGGCATCATTGTGTTTTCGGCTAAGGGCAGCGACTTCATCATTATATACCAGAGCTGCCCGAATTCCCCGGACTTTATTGGCTGCAATGCTCATTCCAATACCGGTTTTACAGACGAGCACACCTTTATCTGCCTGTTGGTCGATAATCAGGCTCGTAACCGCTCCGGCATAATCAGCATAGTCAACGGATTCAGTTCCCGATGCCCCGCAATCAATGGCTGTATGTCCCATTTCGCGGACCCGCTTTATTAGCACTGATTTTAATTCAACGCCGCCATGATCGGCACCAAAAGCAATAATCATCGGTTTTAGTCTTTTTTAACGTTAAGATCGATCCATTTGTAACAATCCAGCCGCGGACGGTATACGGATCGTTCGTTGCCGGCACCGTCATAACGATTCATGAACCAGTCTTCACGGGTCGGAATCAGGTATTCTTTCAAAAAATCAATCCGGGATTGACTGCTTGAATCACCCATCTTCTTGGCCAGCAGATAATCGTCATAGGCAAGTTTATATACCAGCTTGTCTTCGAAACTGATTGGCGAACGTTCAGTGCTGTAATGTTCCGCGGCGGCAAACAAGACATCCGCACGAATCTTATATACCAGTTGCAAATTTCCCATGGCGATCGCTTTTTTCGCCCAACTGTAGGCCGTTTCATAATCAGCAAGATACAAATACATTTTAGTAATATCATCAATGACATTCAGGTCCTGCGGGTCGATATTTTTATTAATATGTTCATATGCAGCGACTGCTTTTTCATATCTGCCAAGATTTTTATACAGATCGGCTAATTTATCCCAGGCTTCCTTGCTGCGCAAATCCACAGCAGTCACCTTTTTCAGCACATCAATGGCTTTATCATACTCCAATTGTTCGGATAATGCATCGGCATATTCCAGTCCGTAGCGAACGTTGGTGGGGTTCTTTTCCCACTGCTCTTTTTGCACATTGGTAATATTTTTCCCCAATCGTTCATAGACCATTAGACGATCACTAATTGCCTGCGGGTCATCGGGGCTAATATCTAGTATTTTTTCAATGCCCCAGAGCATGTCCTCCCATCGTTCCTGTCCAAAACACAATTTATTATAACTACGATATAGATCCAGATCCTCCGGTTGAATTTCAATCATTTTTTCGTATTCACGGATTTCCAGGTCTATTTTGCCCTGGACATGATAAATATATGCGATATTTTTTTTCAGATACATGTCATTGGGTAAATATTTTTCACCTTCCTGGTAAACAAATAAGGCGCTGTCAAAATACACAGGGTCCGTCTTTGCCAGTTGCTGATAGGCACGTCCAAAATAAGAATAGATATCCTGAGCGTATTCTTCTTTGCAACCGTATTCCATCATCTTTTTATAATTTTTAATCGTGCTGGACCAGTTTTGGTTTTGATAGTAACTATAAGCAAAATTCAGATACAGATCACACTTATCCCGATCGATTGTTTGCTTTGGTTCAGCATTTAGCTGGGCGTCTTCAGATGAATCTGCCGGCGGAAGACATTGACTTAAAAAAATCGATGTCATAAGCATTAAAATGAGAACCAGCAGATGCATTAGGCGCTGATCTTTCATGACACACCCCTTCTTTTTGAATTAGAACCTCTTAAACCTCTTAAACCACAACTCCCCTGTTGTTACACTGGCATAAAATGACAACAGTTTTTCTTGTCCGATTGTATCAGAAAGAAAGCCGTCGCGAATCGACGCTACCACGGCTAAATCAATTCGATTGGAATAATGATTAAACGGTACTCCAATCCCAAAACTTACTCCTGTTTCAGTCAGTTTATCGGATTGGTAAACTGCCTCTGTTTTATAAAATGCTCCGGTCCGGAGCGCCATCTTTTGCCAATAGGATGCATTCAGTTTGCTTGTGGGTTGTCGTTCAAGTCCAACACCGATATAAATCGGATTTTGTGTTGAAGACGTGTTCACAATGTTGAACTCATTGAATAGTGACGATGAGACCAGTGAATAGGCAAGATCGGCGGAAAAGGCCAGTGACTCACCAAGTTTTCGTCGCATTCCAAACTGAAAAGTAGTTGGAAATTTAAGGGATTGGGCCGCCATTGTCGTATCATCCCCGAAGTAGTAATCAAAATGTCGATAATAATTAAAGTTCAGGTTTTGAGTATACGTCGCGCCCAACTCCAGCTTTCGGTCCTGACTGATCCAATACGTTCCTAGTTCCAACAGAGAACCTCTGGTGACCTCATATTTACGATAATAGGAGTTAACAGATCCGTCATCATCAACATCGGTTGCCATTCGTGTAAGATAGCTGCCAAAAAACAGACGTGTTTTCAGGCCCAGGCTAAGTCGCGAACTTATCCGATAACCAGCTCCCAGGAAAAACTCCGAAATTCCACCCTCTACACCCACTTCGGAACTGTAGTTAACCATAGAATCAAAAAACTCTGTCGAATCACTAATACTGAGGTCGCCCTTCATACGGGAATAGGGGGTAATACCCATTGCAAAACCCGCGTCCTTTCCGATAGGGAACTTAAAGGAAAACCCAAGAAATTGAGAGAGTGTTGCGCCTGGCAGACCGGAAGATGTTGAAAAGGTCGAAGCGCTCAGCTGCCCCTGCACCGAAGTGGTCATGAAACCATCCCACAGGGCTGGATTTGATATATTCAGGCTGATAGAATCAGGAATGGCAATACCGGTCTGACCCAATGCCAGATAACGCGCCGAGATTGCGGGCGAAGGCAGACCAAATCCATAGGTAGAATAATACGATGTCTGCCCAAAGAGAGAGCAGTTCAATAAAAATAATAGGGCAACACGTTTGATCATAAATTTACTGCTCTTTCATCGTTAAAATATGAAGAGACGGGCGGACGCCGGCCGGATTCTGGTCGGAAGCATTGTATAGACTCAGTGTTGATATATTCAAAAATGTCGGGACAGTATAGAGTACAATTCCATAATTATCAATATATTTGCTGACAACCCCCTGCAGAAGAGATTTAATATTGATAACCGCTACAGTATCAGAAACCCCGACGGAGACATAAAAATCATAGCTTTGATCCACCGGGTCATAACCGGGATCAAGATTCCCTTCAGCGTCCAAAATACTGGAGTCAGCCAGATTGACATAAAGATAAAAGATATCACCATATCGCTGGGTCAGGACTGGATCAATGCTGACCCTCAAATCAGCCTTCGCGATGTATTCATTCTCATCCGTTAATATATCTTCAAAACCAAATTTTAAAACACTGAAACTCGCCCGCCCTGAATTTATGTTGAATAACGTGGAAGAATCGACCGGTTTTTTAAATTTAAGGATAGATAAATCTTCAGTTGGTAAAATATTGGCAGTTAATGTATCACCATCCGCCTGATAACTGATTTCCAGCCAAGGATAATAAGATGCTTCCGATGAATAAAATGTCTGTATAGCTGCAATTGTGGTGTCCGCTTGTTTGAATACCAGGGTATAATCTTTATCACTGCTGTCATACCACTGAGAAACCAGGATTGGATCTAAATCAAAGACCACGGTATCCGAATCAGAATAATTAAATTCCGTCAACAGCTCACAATTAAGGGAATCAATATTGAAATTATATACACTACTACTACTTTCAGTCCATGGATCAATGCCATTGTTTACCAAATGATACACATTAATACCCACCGTCTCACCGGTCAGGTCGTTCAAACGGTACTGGTGATCACTCCTCAAATTCAATTTTAAAGAAATAAATTCACCTACCGAATCCGGTAAATAATATTTTATTTTCCCAAATTTCAACAGAGTGTACGCATAGACATTTTCATCGTTCCCAATATAAAGAACATCAGATTGTCCGATATCAGGAGTGACAACCGCTTGTGCAAATATCATTGAATCCGCGGGTATGGTCAATGTACTAAAATCAAAAAAACCACCAGGATTCTGAATGGTCGGTATTTTCTCTTCACAAGAGAATATCAGGAGCGCAAAAGCCAGAAATGCAAACTGACTGTTATGATAAACTGGAAATCGATTTTTACTAAGTGTCAAACGTCCATGTGGATGTTTACTGTCTTTATAATTGTTCCACGATTTTAATAATTTCATCTGCTAAATTCTGCCATTCTTCCGAAGATTCACTTTTTAGGTTATAGGTCGAGATTTTCGATTTATCTTTGCCAAACAGGTTTTTAAATACCGGATCTGCCATATAGGATTTCTCCAAATCCTTAGCAGTATTAATCAACATCGTATGATTGCTGAGTTTGTTCGCTGCGGCAACACAATCCAGTTTTTTATTTTTTCCAATCAGATCACTATCTAAATCTGTCAAACCGATTCGCTTATAATCATCGAGCAGATAGTGGGAAAGCGGATTTTTAGAATGAATGATCTGGAGTATTTTGACATCGTTGAAGTAGGAATTGTCCAAGAGGCCGGAATTAATCATCAATGGAATCAAACTCATCTGCCAATCATTCAAAATAATGACTTCGGGTTTCCAGCGTAAATAATTCAACGTTGTCAATGCGGCTGATGCAAAAAATCCAAACCGTAACGCATTATGACCAAACTCGGAATTGGATTCCTTATAGAGATCCGGAGCGTCGTTTGAATAGTAATCATCATGCTCCAGGAAATATACCTGCACTTTGGTATTCGGTATGAATGCCGATTTGACACTGGCCTGAATTTTGTTGTTTTGATACTGCAGGTTCATGTCTCTAAGACGGATCACTTCCCGCAGAATATAGCGGCGCTCGCTGATAAATGAATATTTCGGCATCATCAGGCGAAAATCATATTTTCGTTCATTAAATACAATGGGTATCTCTTTTGAAAAGGTCGCCAGATGGTAGCTTTCC
This sequence comes from Fidelibacterota bacterium, assembly GCA_016936335.1. Classification (GTDB taxonomy): domain Bacteria; phylum Fidelibacterota; class UBA2242; order UBA2242; family UBA2242; genus B118-G9. The sequence goes on along the minus strand of JAFGXZ010000122.1, from coordinate 572 downwards.
GCAAAGGGCACAATCTCGGATGTTAAAAAATATATTCTCTTAATCATATAACTCTATTTCACAAATTGTTTAGCGTTAATCACAAATTCACTTTGGGGATAATAATCGATTAATCGCTGAAACTCATTTATCGCTTTATCCCGTTCGCCCATCGCCGCATAACATAATCCGAGTTTAAATTGTGCATCATCTTCTTTATTACTGTTTTTAAATGCAAATACTTTCTCGAATTCTACGATCGCACGTCGGTATTGTTTCATTGAATAATAACATTCCCCAATCCAATACTGGGCATTATCGGCTAATTCATTATATTTATCCTCATTTAACAGCTGTCGGAACAGCCCGATTGACTCTTCATTGTTCCCATTCTGGTGAAATGTCAACGCCTGCAGATAGCGATCCTTATAGGTTCCACTGGTAACCGAAGACCGCGATACCGGCGCGGTATCCTTATCCTTGAGGGATTTTGTTTCGCTTAAACTGGCCCCCAGGGACACAATCCGGTTCTCCAGAATCACCAATTGGGACAATATCTCGAAGTTAATACTGTCCGTGTAACTCGCCCGCCG
>JAFGXZ010000121.1 GCA_016936335.1 Fidelibacterota bacterium | reverse complement strand
CCACTGTATTCTTCCAAATGATAAGCACCCAATAATTCCCACATTGATTTATCGCCCTTAAACCACCAATGGTCTGAACTATGAGATGGCACTGGAAATAGCCGAAAGCTGGTCAACCCTACCATATCAGATTCACTTACATCAGTAGCTGCAAAATTAGGCTCGCAACCTTCCCCTTCCTTATAATCCGGCATATGGTTGCATTCTCCTTCGTCAGGACCGGATAATTGATATCACCAGGACCGATGCCATCAAGTCCTACATCATCGCCTGCATATTCACCAATATCATAGATTCCGTCTCCATTCAAATCTTCCCCATCTTGCCAATCCATATCTTCATCACCAGTCCACCAGTATCCAATCTGATAAGCCGGCAAATCTTCTAGCTTGCCATATCTGGCTTCAAATTTAAAAAGGTCATAATTGCCCATGGCATAACTGCGGATGGCATCCTGCCCGCTAATCAGCATTCCTTCACTGTTATCGCGGTGCTCATCGATAATTCCGTCATTATCATTATCAAGCCCATCGTAAGGCAAACCAGGGCTTTCCAGATAGGCAAAGCCCATTGTACCGGTGACGGACCCTGCAAGACCGACCCCATCTTTATCCCAGCTATAAGCCATGTCCAGATCCACGTCAAAATAACCAAGTTCATCATCAGCTCCTTCACCGCCGATGGCATTGTCTACCCAATAACCGAATCCTACATCACGAATATCATATTCTGATATATTGGCAATAGAGTATTCAAAAAAGATGGCATCCCGGGCCTGGGGATTGTTCCACTGAAAACCGCGGGTTTCCACACGAATACCTAAGCCTCCCCAGGGATTTCCCTTTTGAATAGTTACATTAGGGTTTTTGTCTCCAATTTTTACTCCCGGTCGCGGGTAATAATGGGGATAATCGACGGCTCCAGGTATCCCGCGGCCGCAATATTCCTGATCCTGGGCATCATTGACAACAAAATAGGTTTCTAAATCCGCATAAATGATACCCCGCCCAAATCGTCCATTCCATTCCCCAGGCCATTTATAAGTATTTCCGCGGGCTGGCCAGCCTAATAGTGGCCAGGATCCCGGCTTATTACTCATAGCCGGATATTCATTCACTTCATTGAAATATCCAAAGACCGGATAAAACCCCCATTCCACAACGCCCTGAAGATCCTCATCCATCTCTTCACGATAGCTGGTCTGGAGAAAATATACCGTATCAATAAGTCCCTGCATACTGAGCTGAAAAATATCCAGTGGATTGGTAACCGGAATGGTATCCTGGGTGATATAAACACGGGCACCCACCAAAAGTGCTACGCCATCCGTCATTTTTGTACCTTGATAGTTATTCGGCCAGCGTGAAACATTTGCTTTGGGCCAGTCAGAAAGCTCAGTGGTATTTCTGAAATAAAGAAAAACCCTGTTGCCTGTCATATAGCCTTCCCGTTCTGCGGCAATGTCTCCAGCCGGATCGTCAGGACCTTCGTATATGCGTCCCTGTGCAAAGAGTATTGTCCCGCAAAGTATAAACAAAAATAACATCAGTATTAATTTATATCGATTCATTCCGAGTCCTTTGTTATCTGTCATTTCAGAATACCACTCCCAAACCCAGCTTTACATAGCGTGGTGCTGAATACATTGCTGGGTTTTGTATCACATCATAGATTGTAGAAAAATTGCTCCGGTGATTTTCGATATCAGATTGCCGGATAATATCTGTATAGGGTTGACCGGTTGACCCGTAAACCCAAACCGGATTAAGGCGGTCGAGTAAGTTATAAACCGCGAAGGTGATTCGGGTATCAACCCCTTTGAACAGTTTGATACTGTAAAATCCATTTAAATCGATACTATAATGTGCTGGTTGAGTATCATTATTCGGATAGAGATTGACCCTGGCCAACGGTGATTCCTGAATGGGTGAAAAAGTATAAGGAGAACCACTGCCATAATAGGCAGTCAGGGTTGCTCCATACCGGCTGGTATTATATCCGGCTGAGAGATTCAGCGTATGCCTCTGATCCCAGGGCATGGGAATCAGTCGGGTGATAGGATCCATGCTGTCGCCGGCACGGGTAAAAGTCTGGGTTGGGTTATCGGCGATGCCGCGAGTGTATTGAAGTGTATAATTGAAATTGGAGAAAAATGCGCCATAATGGATATCTACTTTTACTTCCAAACCGCGGGCATTGCCATAGTCTTTGTTCGTATAAAGGCCGTACTCAATCTGATTGTAAGTGCTCACGATGCGTGTGCTAAGCAGGTCATAGATATCGCGGTAATAGAGCGCGACTTCTATGCCGATATTTTTTGTTACTTCCTGCCAAAGACCTATCTCATAAGTTACGGTTTTTTCAGCTTTTAATCGGGAATTTCCCAGTGTCGTTTCATAATCTGAGGGTGATATTCGAAAAGCATGATTTTGATAAAGAGCATAAAGAGGCGGCATTTGGAAAAAATGTCCATAAGAAAAGTGCAGCACAGCTGCATTGCTGAGCTGATAAGCCAATCCCAGCCGAGGACTGATCTGAGACTGGGTTTCGGTCTTGGGATATAAAGACATCATCGAATCAGGCAAAAGCAATTGGTTGGCAGGATTACGCAGATCACTGGGATAAACGGACTGAGGATCAAAATAGTCGAACCGAAGTCCAAAGTTTATCACCATTTCATCAAATTCCATTTTGTCCTGTATATATGCAGAAAATTCAAGTGGCGATACTTTATATATATCACTGTAAACTGAACTGTCAGGCAGAGTTGTGGCTTGATAATAGGGAAAGGATATGGTACCGTCCGGGTTAAGAACCATGGTATTTTCCAGAGGATCTCCGTCCCATGCATTACGAATCGCTGAATATTTATTGTCTATCGTGTGCAATAAATAGTTTACACCGGTTTTAATATTATGATTATTATTCATTTGCCAATTGATGTCAAATTTGACACTTTGATCAGTCAGCGTGCGTTGGGTGTGATCTTTTTGTTGTCCACCGGTAAAAAAGCTGGTTCCGGTATTTTCCAGATAGGTGTCGTGTACATATCCGGAATCAGTCGGATCTTCAAAAACATACCAGCCATAATAATTTTTCATATTGGAGAGTTTCAGTTCATAAAAAAAGCGAGGCGATAGCATATGATTGAGTGAAAAGGCAAACATGTCGGTCTGACGGTGATCGGCACCCATTCCATCAGGATTGAATCGAAACTGATGGTTATATCCCCGCCATAAATCTTTATTAAGCGAATACATCAATGATGTTCTAAAATTGCCCTTAAGATTCAGGGTGAGTTTTCCCATAAAAGAGCTGTTTTCGCTGTTATTCATAGGCACGTAAAGACTGTCACCTGTGGCTTCAGTGTACCACTGATTTTCATCACCAATAAAAAGACTGTAATCATCCACATTGAAACGGCGAATTCCATTGAGATGGTTGTTGTTGTTTTGATATCGAAAATTGGTGAAAAATGTAAGGGTTTCCCCAATAATTGGACCGCTAAGCAGTATTTTGTAATCCTGATTCCGGTTAAATTCTGTTAATGATAGCCCCTCGAAAATTTCCGTATTTCCTGTATAGTAATTTCCATAATTCACCGAGGCTGAACCTTCCACCTTTTTACTGCCATCCTTGGTCACTGCATTGACGACACCGGACATTGCCCGGCCATATTCGGCATTGAAAGTGCCGGTAATAACTTCCAGATTTTGAATTGCTTCTGCTTCCAGATCAACTGTACTATACTGTCCTCCAAAACTGTCATCCACCTGAATTCCATCTATTAAATAAGAAACCTCTGTTACGCGGCCGCCACGGAAATGACCATCTACCACTCCGGCTTGCATGTTGATAACCGCAGACAGGTTTTCAACCGGAAGAGCGCTGATCTGTTCCGAGCTGACATGACGAACTGATCCGGTCTGATCTTTTTTAACTGAAATACGTTCAGCCTGAACAACCACTTCTTCACCTTGCAGAACACTGGATTGAAGCTTAAACTCAAGATTGGTGGTAGCGTTGACATTGACATTCACATCCTGTATGGTCAGCATAGCATAACCAATAGAAGATGCAGATACATCATAATTTCCAGGGGAGATGTTCATAATGTAGAACAAACCATTTTCGTCAGTAGCGGCACCCCAATAAGTGTTTTTAATAATTATGTTTACACCAACCAGTGGATTGCCAGTCTCACTGTCACTCACTTTTCCTGCAATCTTCCCGGTGGTCTGTCCCCATAATACTGAGCATGTCATCACAAGCAAAAAACAACTTAGTATTTTATTCGATATTCTGTTTTGCATCATAAATCTCACCCGGCTTATTCACCATTTTAAGAGAGTTGGCGCCGAATAAAAGCATCGGCGCCAACTAACTGTTTTGTTATTTTATCAGAATCATTTTCATTGTTTTGTGGTTTTGAGCAGTTTTTATCTGGTAAAAATAGACACCGCTGGATAATGCAGAACCGTCAAGAATCACCTGATGATTTCCTGAAGCCTGAAAACCATTTACTAAAGTTATTACTTTTTGTCCGAGCACATTATAAACATCGAGAGATACATGGCCTGAGGTTGGTACAGTATATGCGATTGTTGTTGTTGGATTAAATGGATTAGGGTAGTTCTGATTCAATTCAAAGGTCTGAACGATTGTCGGTTCTTCCACTTTTGTAACATAGGGTGAATCCCCTATCCAGGTATAATCCCAGGCAGAAGGTGTTTGCCAGGCATTATCCCTATTGTAGGGAGAATATCCAACCGAACTCCAGCCATCATCGCCGTCTTTATCATGGAAATAGAGTTCGAGAGGAATACGCATACCATTGGTTGGGGTGAACATGTAATCTCCGGTCTGGTAAAGAGAATCCAAAGGAATAATCGCTTCAATAACATAATCGGGATTGAAACCTTCCATATAGAAGTTGTCATCATCATTGGTCATGATAATTGCATCTCCGGCAATACCGTTTGCCAACCCCTGATCGTGGAATATCAGTTTGAAATCAGGTTCATCTCCGCGTTTCAGGCTGGTATGCCTTGGACCACGTTGATCATAAGCTCCAAAGAATACTTCAACACCGTCATTCACCCACCAGTCGCCGGTGCCGTTCCAGCCGGCATAGACATCATCAATCACATCTATGGCTATGTAGAGATTCTCTGCATCTATAGCCATAAACACAGTCGCTGTCAGGTCATCATCGTTGTTGAATTCCCCAACGGGTGTATTATTTGTTGAAGGTTTGATCACAAATGGCATAATTCCAGAATCATACCACTCGGTCAGGTCACCATCCACAGCTAGACCGGATGGAATATCGAGACTTATTGTCGGTGTTGCTTCAGCAGTATTGGTTACCGGGGCGACCGGGTCATGCAACGGTCCTACATTTCCTGCCTGATCCTTGCATATAACAGCATAATGGTATTGAACGTCTGTATCGGTTAAAGGATATTTCAGATAGTGAACCGCAGACCGAACACCTTTTGCGACATTAGAGGCAATTAGATCCACGTATTTATCTTCCAGGTCATTAATAGGATTGGGTGAAGCATAAACATCATAAACTTCACCTTCTTCGTCGGCCAAATCGGTCCAGGTGACATAATTTATATAGGTTGCTGCAATTCCATTCACACCAGTAACTTCTGTCGGAGGAATAATATCAATAATCGGTGAACCGATCCAGATATCATCCAGATACACAACCTTGCCAATATCAGCATTGCTGCCCATCAGAATTTTAAGACGATATGTCTTAGAGCTGTCCATCAGGGCATCATACTGCATATAGCTGCCATTCCAGGCGCCGCCATTGCGGTCGAAATCTTTCAATGCTATAGCAACCTGTTTCCAGGTGCCGTCATAGCCAACATCTTCCGGATAGAGAAATGTAAAGGCTTCGTATTCCAGGTCAGGACCGTCACCGTCAACATCATTGTCAGCCAAGACGATTTTCATCGAATCGAGTCCGTCACTTTTAATCTTGAATTTCAGTGAATCGAAAGCCCAGTTCACAAAGAGATTTTTTGGTGTGTTTGTTGTAAAAACAAGACCATCCCAGACAGCCCAGTCGTTGGGAGGCAGATTCCATTTAATGGAATTGGTCCCTGGGAAGCTGGCCTCTTCATCGGTGATCTCATATGAACCACCACCCCAGCCGGGATTGAGATCAACATCACTGGGAACTGCACGGCCATTAAAATAGATTACATTGATTGCTTTGGGGCCACGGAGTTCCAGATGATCCAGAATCACAACACCTGCACTGTAGT
>JAFGXZ010000120.1 GCA_016936335.1 Fidelibacterota bacterium | reverse complement strand
GGCTGCCCTTAGTCCGCAGTTCAAACTCATCGAGACCACTGATCTGGCTGATACTTTTCTCCAGCTGCCGTTCAAAATATACCCCGAACATATTCATTGCATCCGATGAAATTCGATCCTGATTCAAGGCATCCTCGGTACCCAACTGCGTCCTGGTCAGAAACATTAAAATATCACCTTCATTATATTTATCGGAATTAAGAGTCAGTGTCGGGTTCTGGAGATCACCGGTCAACAGAACAGTAACATAATCTTCCTCCGAACTTGTTGCTTCCGGAGTATTATATTCTGTATAAGATGCCAGATCGACCCGTGCTTCAATATCAAGCGTTGGATTGAATTCAGTTGGATCAAATGTAATTGAACCCTGAACCACATCAAACTCCCAGCCGTAATAAAAAAACTTACCTTTTCGTACATCCAGGGTCCCGGAAAAACGATATGGTTCCGCTCCGTTTTTAATGATCCACATTTCTCCTTCAAGATCACAATCCAGCTGACTGTTCCGGAAATAAAGATTGCCCGGAATGATTGTGTGTAAATTAATTGTAGTATATATACGACCTGGTTTTATATCTTCTTCAATTAGTGGTTCCGATCCTTCGAATTCATTTCGAATAATGAATTCATTAATATCAACATCGCCTTCGATGATCATCGTATCTCCACCCGTTACTGTAAATGTGACATCCAGAATCCCTTCCTGTTCAGCCAGTAATGTCCGTATATATATTTCGTTGCCGGTTATATTTATATGAAAAACTGGCTCGAAAAAAGTTGAAAAATCAATGTTTCCATTGATCGTAATATTTGGCTCATCCGGCGACATTGACGGAGGAAACAGAATGTCCGTCGTATATTTTCGTAATTTTTGTTTAAAACGTTCAAAACGACGACCGGATGTTGGCTTGACCATGAAGCCTTCCATGGAAATAATCTCCATTGTGTTGTCACGAATTATAGCACTACCAGTGATACCAGTAATGGGATTTTCCAGGGATCCAATCCGTATTATCCCGTTTTTTGCAGTGATATTACCTGACCGGACTGGATTACTGGGCGTTCCGGCGATGTTTAACGCAAGACTGTAATCACCTTCTATGCTTTCAACATTCTCTATATAGGCAGACAAAAATTCAATTGCCTTTGTATGCATTGTAAAGTTCATGAACATTGGGGAATCTTTATGAAAATTTGCATATAATGGATTAAAAGAAAAGGTAAATGGCAGGTAACCTGTTCCATTCGCGATCCCATTCTCATCCTGAAGTCGGATGTCGGAAAATTCCAATTTGTGATTGCGATAAATCCCCTTTGTTTTGATAGCATTCGCCGAAAGACGATCAAAAACAGGCTCTTCTAAAGTCATTTCATATGTAAATTCCGGTTGCTTCAGTATATTGTTAACTGTAAATGTCCCTGAAAGTCTGCCGTTCTTATTCTGCTTCGGTAGAATAAATGATCCCAAAGTACTAAAATTAAAATTATCAAATTGCAGCTGAACATTAATTGAATCCGTTGGGTCTAAAAAGCTAATACTGTCAATGGTTGGATAATGACAGTCAATTCGTCCAAAACCATTCATGTATCCTTTTTCATTGTCCTCGACAAAGATGTTTTCAAGGATAATCTGATCCTTGACCAGTCTCGATTCCAAACGGATACTTTTAAAGGATTTTCCAATAATATTAGCGCGGTCAATATTCAGACGACTGTATATTATCGGCGATTCCGCTGTATCGGCATAACTCACCAAGCCATCAACAACGCCGGCAACCCCTCTGGAACCTTTCAGATATGCATTAACGGGATTGATATCAAGGTCCCTAATATTGATTACTGCGGATTGTATGCGATTATTAACCAATTCACCGGTTAGAATAATCATTCCTTTATTCAGAGAAAAGCGAACTTCTGCCAGGCTGATTGTATCTTCTACCAAGGAGATATGGATCGGATCAATATTGTTTAAATAGTTACCCCCCCGATAGACATTAATTTTATCAAAATATAAATTGGAATACTTTACGATTTTTCCCTGCACCTCTATATTCATATCTTCTCCGACTGCACGAAGAGAGCGAACAATTAACGTATCTTTTTCAAAACGAACAATCAACGAAGCCAGAGGAATCATCTCGTTCAACAACGGCGTTTTCCCATTTGTCGCCTCAATATAGATATCCCCAAACCGGTTCTCCTGAATATTCATCACACCGAAACGGGCTATAGCTTCTTCGAAAAACAGATTGGAGACACCCACATCAAGACCACGAAACCAACCTCTGAAATCCGGGCTGTTCAGATGTCCTGTTGCTTCAAGAAACCCATCCAGCCGTCCCTGAAGATTGCTAATGCGCATTAAATCCGAAAGGACATCGATACTGTCTGAAGAAAAATACGCCCTGGAGTTGACACTATTGGAATCCAGATTGCATAAACCTTCAATTTTAATATCGGTTTTTTCAAAATCAATATTTAGTGTATCGACAATTGCAAGCACACCGTCGGATAAAAGAATGTTTCCTTTGACCATGTCAATCTGTAATGTGTCAATAATTATATCCGACAGTAAAAAATCGGCCGACAGTGTATCGGGGGATATTAAGGCGCCTATGGAATTCAATTCTATATGTCCGTTAATGGATGTGTTTGACTGAAATACATGCCACGAATGTAAGTTAATGTTGCGGACATTAATGTCAGCAACAACGCCATTTTCTACATCGCCTGAAAGTGAGCTGAAAAATAACTGTTTCCCGGATTCAAACGATAATTGATCAAAATTAAAAAATCCTTTTTGATAAACACCGGATAACTGCCCCTTCGATATTTTATTGTTGGTTAATTCGCCTTTAAAGGATGATTTAATGATTAATTCATCCCCTAAAAGTGTAAGATTGCCATGTAAATCTATAAAATCCTTCGACATAAATATATTTTTCAAACCGGGAAATCTTTCACAAAGTACCAGGTTTTTTATATTATAATCCAGATTGACATCAATCATTGAGTCTATGGTTACAGTACCACAGAGATCCAATATCGTTGACTGGTTCTTTATCGAAGCCCTTTGAATTCGCAAGGAATCGCGTGATAAAGTCAATTGAGTATTTTCTAATTCAAAATGTTCCTTGATTTTATTTAAATCGAGATTACCTTTCTCGATAAATAACGACATTGAATCCGGCGATAATAATATGCGACTTTGTAGATGGCCACAGGTTAAAACAGATTCTGCCGGATTATTACTGTTAACAATATTTAGATCTGTCATCACAATTTTTTTACAAGACAGTCGGCTTTTAAAGCCTGTTCCCTGAGAATCACGAAAATACCCAAAGAGTGAATCAATCGACGCCGGATACCCAAATTGGACCCCCCGAACATTTGACAACTGAATCTCTCTTTTGTTAACCAGAAAATTAACTAGACTATAGCGGAAGTTAATTTCAGAAACAGCCACAATTTCATATCCACCCGGTGTCAATAGGCGGATATTGTTTAATCTAAGTTCGCTTAGGGGATTTCCAGTCAATTCTCCGATATCCAGCACCAGATCACGGGCAGACAACTGGTTCTTCAGCGTGCTCACCACCGCATTCCTCCAGATGCTCGAATGGAAAGCGTAAAAAACGATCCCACTGATACCAAAGAAAAGTAAAATGAAAATCCAGATTGTTATTTTTGCTATCTTCTTCACGTAAAACCTGTCAAACTAAACAATTTACTTACGCAATAAGTAATCTCCAAGATTATAGACGGAAAACAGAACGGTTTCATAGATCGGAAAACCGCTATTTATACAAATTAGGTTTCCGACATTTTACGTAAATCCGAAATGATACAATGAATTAATTTACGGAGGTGGAGGGACTCCCCCACAGGGGTCTCCTTGAGAGAACCCCCAAGGGCGTAAACCCGGCGGTTTTTCCCAACGGGATCCCTTCGGGGCAAGACCGCTGCCTTACCAATGTCCATTGTCTGATAGCATGTTCCTCAGCCAAATATTCCCTTTAGCAGATTTTAGATATATTTCCCTTCTGGAGGCAGAAGATTTTTCCAAAAATTCTTCACTGTAAATGAGAATAAACGGCCGGTAATATTTGGTCGAACGAACCTTCCCAGTGTTGTGGCTATGTAGTCTCTGCCTGATATTCGAGGTATGTCCAATGTAGTGAAAATTGTGGTTCTCACTCTTGATTACATAAACCGTACACATTGTTTGCGGAGGTGGAGGGACTCGAACCCCCAAGGGCGTAAACCCGGCGGTTTTCAAGACCGCTGCCTTACCAATTAGGACTACACCTCCATTTTGAAAAAACATATCTACTTTTACGATGTGTAAACCCGGCGGTTTTTCCCAACGGGATCCCTGCGGGGCAAGACCGCTGCCTTACTAATTAGGACTACACCTCCCGGTCAAAATAGCGCCGGAATATACAATAAACTCGTCAAAGGATGCAAGTGATTTTCATTGCTTCTTATTCGTTATACATTTCATCAATAAGATAACTGTACTTCTTCAATACTTCCTTTTTCTTCACTTTTAGTGATGGTGTCAGATCGCCATCATCGATTGTAAAGTCCTTAGGAAGAATCCGGAACTTTTTAATGTTTTCAAAACGGGAAAATGTTACGGTTTGTTTTTCAATCTCTTTCTGTATATGCTTATAGAGATCACTGTTTCGAATAAATTCTTCATAGGGTTCAAAGGAAATTGAATTGTCTTCCGCCCACTTCTTTATCGCAACCTGGTCCAGTACAATCAGCGCCGAAATAAAATGTTTCCGGTCACCAATAAGTACAGATTCAGAAATGTAAGGACTTAACTTCAGTGATTCTTCAATCGGCTGAGGGGCAACATTCTTGCCGCCGGCAGTCACCAGTAAATTCTTTTTACGATCCGTAATAAATAAAAAACCGTCATCATCGAAGTGGCCAATATCGCCGGTATGTAAATACCCTTCGCTGTCAATCACTTCGTTGGTCATTTCCTGATTATTGTAATACCCCTTCATTACCTGTGGACCTCTAACCAGAATTTCCCCATCGTCGGCAATTTTAAACTCGGTCTCGGGAATCGCAACTCCCACCGAACCTAGACGAACATGACCCGGCCCATTTACAGTAATCACCGGACTGGTTTCGGTCAAACCGTATCCTTCATAAATTTTCAGACCGGCGCAAAAGAAAAACTCTGCAATTTCCGCAGACAACGGGGCTCCTCCGGAAACGAATCGCTGTAATTTTCCACCGGTTTTTTGCTGTAATTTACTGAACACCAGTTTGTCCGCGATTTTAATTTTACGCTTTTGCCAGGAACTGATCGGTGTAGCTTCTATCTCATTTTTCATTCTCGCTTTACCCGATTTCAAAGCCCAGTAAAATATTGATTTTTTAATGACTGAACCCGATAACGCACCTGACATAACAGTCCCATAAATTTTTTCAAAAAGCCTGGGAACACTAATCAGGATTGTCGGTTGCACTTCTCCCATATTTTGGATGACCGTTTCAGTACTCTCGGCAAATCCGATCGTGGCACCCAAAATCATCGGTACATAGTATCCGCCCATTCTTTCCAGAACGTGACTCAACGGTAAAAACGACAGAAAAACATCTTCGGGAAATATCTGGATAATGGTGATACTGTTATCGACATCCCTTACGAAATTTTCATGACTGATCATAACGCCTTTGGGAACACCGGTTGTCCCGGAAGTGTAATTGATACAGGCCAGATCGCCATTATTAACTTTTCCGGTCAAATCATCGTATTTCCGAGGATTCTCTAACAGAATATTTGCACCTTCTTTAATAATATCCTGTATCCATTTGATTTTCGGATCCTGTGGTTTATTAAAAATAATGATCTTTTCAAATTCATAGCCGGAGTCTACGATTTTCTGAAGCAGCTCTGTTGTTGAAATAAATAAGACCCGAGGCTTCGAATGATTCAGCAATTCAAATACCTGTCTCGGTGACAGAGTTGGATAAATTGGCACCGATACCAGACCGATAGATACATTAGCCAGATCGGCCATAATCCACTCTTCACGATTATCAGACATAATTGCGACCCGGTCACCATGTTTTATGCCCCAGGAATCCAAAACCAACCCAATGGATTTCACATAATTACCGAGTTCCCTGTATAAAATCGGTCGGTAATTCCCATCAATTTTTGATAATAACGCTGGTTTATCAGCGTATTTTTCGACATTTCTAAAGAATCGTTGTGGAATTACATAGGTTTCTTTCATAATACCCCCTGTTTTAAATCTTAGTTTTTGAATTTACTGATTTTTTTATTTAAATTCACTCGCTTTTAATACGGAGAGGTGGCCGAGTTGGCTGAAGGCGCTCGCCTGCTAAGTGAGTATCCTGGGAAACCGGGATCCCGGGTTCGAATCCCGGTCTCTCCGCAAATGGTTTTTGTTTACATACTTCAAAGTGAAAAGGATGGCAGTTTTATTCCCGCGACTCCTTGACAGTAAATGTATATTCCTTTAACATTGCTATGCGGTATTAACAAAGGAGGATCGCAATGGATAAAGATGCACAGTGCACGGCTCAGTCGGGCGCCCTCTATGGCATG
>JAFGXZ010000001.1 GCA_016936335.1 Fidelibacterota bacterium | reverse complement strand
TTATTTCAGATTTTTATATCTTTCTGTGTTTTTTTTGGAAACCAGGGAATGAACATGTTTGTCCGTTGTTTATATAGTTCGAATTGAACCTTGCCGGTCTCTTTTTTAAACCGGATCAGCTGCAAATCGCTAATTGTCTCAAAACAAAAACCAATCAGCCAGACAACACTTCCGATTATCCCAATCCTACCAATCGGTTGAAAAGGCGCCGACGATATAATTATGATTCGACAAGCAACAATACACATAATTATTCCCTGCAATATGAAAATCTGGAAATAGCTGCGTGGAATAAACCAAGTGCCCCATTCTTCCCGCCATGTAGCATAGCGAAAGCCCTCGTTCCGTCCACGATTACGTAAAAATATATGGCTTGTGATCCCCACAGAATCACAAAAAGATAGGCAATTCCCGCATACCAGGCAGTGGTCGTTGCAAAATCATAAAAATAGTGATCAGGATAAATCCTATTCCCCATCCAATATCAATAATGGAATAGTCTTTCTTGATTATTGCCAATATAAACAGGAGGGTTATATAAATCCAGATGACAAACACAACATCGGCCAGCACATCAATCGTGTTTTTCCTGTTAATTTTTCATTTTATCTTTGTCGGCAAAATATTTACCGATCAGGGTGAGATTCTGACGTTCAATTTCGCTGAGTTTTTCGTAGCTGGATTTGTTAATTTTATCCAAAAGCCGATCGAGTTCTTCCCGCATGGTCTGTTCTGTTCCATGGATGTCAATATCCGGGGGCTTGATGTCCTTATCGACCTTATGGATAAAATTCGAAAAAGGATTTTTAATGGTTATATGTGGTATTTTAAATCGGATTTTGAAAACAGGGCCTCGCCAGGTAAGGTATAAATAACCAATGATAATGCCACCGAGATGGGTCAGGTGACTAATGCCACCGGAGCCCTGTGTAAAGGATGAAAAAAAAGTGATTATACCCATGATCAACACAAAATATTTTGCTTTTATAGGAATCAGGAAATAAAAATAGATCAGACGATTTGGGTACATCATGGCAAACGCAACCAAGATTGCGTATATCGCACCACTGGCACCAACGACGGGAATTGTAGAGTTCAGGCTGAACAACAAGGTCATTATTCCCGAACCAACCCCTGTCAAAAAGTAATAATTGTAGAACTTCTTTTTTCCCCAGGCATTTTCGATTTCTGAACCAAACATCCAGAGGACAAACATATTCATGAAAATATGGCCAAAACTGCCATGAATGAACATATAGCTAAATAATTGCCATATAAATCCGCGTCCCCAGACAAACCGGGGGATAAGGCCGAAGTAATAAAGAAAAAACCGCTCCGCTCCGAACAGTGTCATAATAAGATAAATGGCCAGATTTGCGATAATGATGGTCTTAATAGCTCCGCCGAATATCCGGGGACGGATGTACTGCTGATTATAACCGGTGTATTTCTGATAGTAATTGTTATACATGCCGATCCTAAATTTTTATGTCTGTTAGCAATTGCAGGCTTTTGAGATTTAATGATACATCCAGGTGGTACGAAAGATAGTGGATGAGCATTCGAAGTAATTTAGCATGATTGACCGGCTGAAACTGACTGTCAGATTCAGACCCTTTCAAAAATGCAATATCGCTTTCAGATAATCGATGCCCGGCAGAGAATTGTTGACCGCAATCCAGACAGATCAGCTGACCGGTTCCGGGATTATAAACAGCTCCCGACAGGGAAGCCCGGCATCGGGGGCAATTATTGATTTCAAACAGGTATCCCAGGATGTTCGTCAGGGCCAGCAGAAACCGGATAAATGTCACCCTGCATGTTTCTGGTTTTGCGTCCATTAATTTCAGATGTTGAACCGCGCAGTCAAAAATCTCATGGTCGTGCTGGTGATCGTGAACGACCTTGTCAACGGTTTCCAGTAACGCCAGGCCGAATATATTGGATTCAATGACGGGATTGTCGGAGAAAAAGGCCTGAATCAAATCAATTTTACTGAGGGTCTGGATATCACGGGTGCTTTTATAGTAATAGATAGCCTCGATGTAATTCAGTGGTTCGAGAAAGCCCCTTAACGCACTTTTCATGCGGCGTGCTCCTTTGGCAATAACTGCAATTTTTCCCTGCTCCCGGGTAAACATTCGTGCAATCGAGCTGCTTTCCTGGAATGGAATAGTACGTAAAATAAGCGCCTCTGTTTTTATCAGGCTCATAATCTCAACATAGATTAAAAGAATAATTGAACGGTTACAAGGGATTTATATAACGAATATTGATAAAATACAGACATAGCGAAAACAATTTGGCTCCCGCAATGTCATGTTTTTAGATCGGTTAATTTTAGTAGGATTTACCAAAGATCGCATATGTATCGGCGGGTTTGCCCGTATAGAAACAGGTCCCGGACTGACTCTGTTTGAAGGGAATGCATCGAATGGTGGCCTTGGTCTCTTCCTGAATTTTAGCCTCCATTTTACCATCACCAGCCCAGAACGCTTTGACGAATCCGCCAGATTCGATAATCCGCTTGAAATCAGTATAGTTGTCCACCTCATGAGTGTTGTCATTTCTGAATTTCAATGCTCGCTGAAACATATTGTTCTGAATATCTCCAAGTAGATGCTTGACCATGGAAAAAAGATTTTCAACTGCTACGAAATGCTTTTCGCCAGTGTCCCGCCGAACAAGAACGACCTGGTTTTTTTCAAGATCTTTCGGACCGATTTCCATACGCAGCGGCACACCTTTCATTTCCCACTGGTTGAATTTCCAGCCTGCTGATACCTGATCATTATCATCAACCAGGGAGCGGATATCTTCCCGGCCAAATTGAAGTTTGATTTTTGCAACCTCTTCCATCAGAAGAACTTTTTGTTCATCAGTTCGCCAGATCGGTACAATCACGATTTGATAGGGTGCTATTTTGGGTGGAAGGATTAAGCCCTTGTCGTCGCCGTGAGTCATGATCACACCACCAACCAGTCGGGTGCTGACACCCCAGCTGGTTGCATACACATATTCCGGCTTGTTTTCACGGGACAGAAAAGTAACATCGAAGGCTTTAGCAAAATTTTGTCCTAAATTGTGAGAAGTCCCGGATTGCAATGCTTTCATGTCGCCCATCATCGCTTCAATAGAGTAGGTGTGAACCGCTCCGGCGAATTTCTCCGCATCGGTTTTCTTGCCGACATAGACCGGCATGGCCATATAGTCTTCTGCTAAAACACGGTATATTTCAATAATTTTTTTTGTTTCGATTTCCGCTTCTTCAAAACTGGCATGGGCGGTGTGGCCTTCCTGCCAAAGGAATTCGGTGGTTCGGAGAAACAACCGGGTCCGCATTTCCCAGCGAACCACATTGACCCATTGATTGATCAGCAGAGGCAGGTCGCGATAGGAATTGATCCATTTTTTATACATGGACCAGATGATGGTTTCGGAAGTTGGACGGATATACAACGGCTCGTCCAGTTTTTTTCCGCCGCCGTGAGTAACTACGGCGCATTCCGGAGCGAAACCTTCAACGTGTTCAGCTTCTTTGTGCATGTAGCTTTCAGGGATAAACATCGGAAAATAGGCGTTCACATGGCCGGTTTCCTTGAACATGCGGTCGGCAATTGCTCTGATATTTTCCCATAATGCAAAGCCATAGGGCCGAATAACCATTGTCCCTTTGACCGGGCCGTAATCGGCCATTTCGGCCTTTTGGACAACATCAGTATACCATTTGGCGTAATCTTCACTTCGTTTTGTAACACTGATAGACAAAATATTACCCTACACTTCCTTATTCTTTTTTTCTGAAAAACCAATGCGGTGAAAGGGGTTCACAATACTAGTGCAGATGTTATACAGATGGGCGCCGGTTCGTTTTAAGAACCGTAAGTACAAACCAAGTGTGACGGCATCCGAAACACTGAAATTGTCACCGCCTTGAATCAGGGCGTTGGTTGTAATCGTGCAGTCTTTGGATACTTCCCGGTAACCATCGACGACTTTTCGGGCCAGATCCGGATTCGATTCCGGGAAGGCTTTTAAGGTGATTTCAAAAAATCCATCGATACGTTTTTCAATACTGGCTAGAACATTCTCATAAATACCGCCGTGTAATTTCTCCTTGTGAAGGTTGGCCAAATCGGCGATGTTTTTCATGTAATCACCAATGCGTTCAATGTCGATTACAATACTGGCAATGGTCAAACCACCTGAAATTTCGGCTTTATCAAACATTATCAGATGGGTGAGAACGTCGCGTCGAATTTCCCGCTCGGATTTGTTGATAAATATATCGGTTTGATAAATGTCGATCCGCATTTCGCTGTTGTCACAATACCGCAGGCAGCGGACGGCCTCTTTGTACATTTTATAATCTGTATCAAGAGCTTTTAAATATTTGTTAATAATTTCCGTTGACGCATCCTGTTTTTTCCAGATGCTGATAAGTTCCTTAAACATTACAATTACCTCATTAGTAAAATTAAAAGTAATGGGATTAAAAAGAAAACGAATAATATGTATGCGATTGGAATCCAGCGATGCCGAACCGACCACCGGGCAAAAACCGTCGCCATGGTAATTGGTACGCTTTTTAACGGGAGCCAGATGAGAATTCCAAGAACATTAAAGAGAAAATGGCTGAATGCAATTGTGACCGCATCCGCATTGCTGGTAGCCAGCGAAGCCAGGAAGGCTGTTATCGTAGTTCCCACATTTGCGCCCAAATCGTATGGAAATATTTTTTTCAGACTTAGCACCCCGGCGGCAGCCAGAGGGACAACAAGAGATGTCGTGATTGAGCTGCTTTGAACCAGGGCCGTGAATAACATTCCCAGCAACAATGCCCGGAATGCGGTTTTGAAGATATATTGATCGAAAAATCGTTCGATTTTTTCCAGGACCAGTGATTTCATAACGACAACCAGATAGTGTAACGCCAAAAAGAGCAAAACAAAGGCGATGATTATGCCAATCCATGGATGGTTGGGGAAAAATCCAAGAATCGTATTGGCCACGGGTTTCAAAATGGTATTCAAGGGATTTATGAACTTTAGCCCACCGATATTGACAAACAGCCCCGATGCCGCCCGGGCAGAGATGCCGATGACATTGAACATTAGCTGCAACGGGAAAATAACAGCCACCGACAGAACATTGAAAAAGTCATGAACTATGCTGGCGCCCAGGGCACGCTCAAATTCTTCTGATTTGCGAATATGGCCTATCGAAACAATCAGGTTTGTGATACTGGTACCGATATTTGCGCCCATAATAATCGGGATGGCAAGGTCAATCGTAAGAACATTGCAGGCAACCATGCTGACCACCAAGGAAGTGGTAAGTGACGAACTCTGAACAAGACTTGTTGTAAAAATTCCAGCCACCAGCCCCATGACCGGGTTTGACACCAGGTGCATGATCGATTCTGCGGTTTCCTTACCCATCATTTTAAAAGAAGAACCGATCAACGTGATACTAAGCAAAAATATATAGACAAGGCCGATGAGAGCTAGAACCTTAAGGGAACCATTTAATTTACCTGGAATGGGTTTTTTGAACATGAACGTTAATCCACCAGTAATATTAAAAATAAATCAGCATCGGCGCGAAATTAACAAATTTTTAGTATCGGGGCTACAATAAAATTGATTTAGTTGGATTTGAAATAATGGTGACAACAAACAAAATGATTGTTCAAAAAAAATGTTGGTGGTGGAAAAGTTGTTCGACAAATGTCAGATCTTTTAGAACATCGGGGGTGAAAAGGACAGCCGGGAATTAATTTTGTAATGGAGGGAACTTCGCCGGGAATTTGTTGGGGAAGACGAGTTTGGTTCAGGCTGTTTTGAATGTCAATTAACGCCCGGGTGTAGGGATGAGCCGGTGTTTTTTGGATATCCGATTTTTTTCGATACTCAAAGCCCCGGCCATTGTACATAACGAACATTGAATCTGAAAACCGCAGAGCATCGTTTAGGTCGTGGAGGACCAGAATCAGGGCTAAATTGGTTTTGTCTTTTAATTCACGGAGCATATCGAGGTATTGGTTTTTGGCCATTGAATCGAGTGAAGAGGCTGGTTCATCGGCAATTAATAAATCCGGATTACTGGCCAGCGCTAGTGCCAGTGCAACCCGTTGAGACATTCCTCCGGATAATTGATGAGGATATTTATTAAAAACATCTTCTGCGTCGTTCAGGCCGACCTGTTGGATTAGCTGGATGGCCCGTTGTTTATTCTGAATGGGTGAACCGGAAACATGTTCTTTCAAGACGTCAATAATCTGTTGGCCACACCTGAACAACGGATTGAAACTGCCCAAAGTGTCTTGAAAAACCATGCTCACAATCGAGCCGCGAATATTATTAAAGTGTGGATCGGTCTGATCCTGTAATTGTATTTCCACACCATTTTTATAGAAAGTAAGATTTCCTGCTGTTTGGAAATGTTGTGGCAAAAGTCCAAGTATGGATAGACACAAAGTGCTTTTTCCACAGCCGCTTTCACCGATTATGGCAAGGGTTTCTCCTCGTTTTAATGTGAAGGATATGTCTTTTAACAGATGAATTGTTTTATCCTGCTGCGGTATCTGAACAGCCAGGTTTTTAACGGCCAGAAGGATCATAATTGCGTTATCTGGTTAATAAAGTTTTTAGTATAATCATGTTTTGGGTTTCGCAGCAAAGTGGTCAACGGTTGTTGTTCAAGAAATTGTCCGTTCTTCATAATAGCCACGCGATCAGCCAGCAAATGAACAATCGATAAATTATGAGAAACCAACAAAAACGTCAGATTTCTGGTTTTTCGGAGTGAAATCAGTAATTCAACAATCTGCACAAATACTGACATATCCAGCGAGGTAACCGGTTCATCCAACAGGAGCAATGCAGGATTGACACTAAGTGCCCGTGCCAAGACAACGCGCTGTTTTTGTCCGCCGCTGAGCTGGTGCGGGAAACAGCGAATGATTTCTTTGCTCAGACCGACCGAGCTCAATAATTGATCTGTTTGTGATTCCAGAAGATGCTTCGGCAAGGTTTCTCTGAAAATGTCCTCAATGCGTTGATGAGGGTTCAATGCCTGATTATAATCCTGAAAGACAGGCTGAATTTTCGGGCGTAATTTACGGAAATTTTTCGGAGTCAATTTTGTCAGATCCTGTTTTTCAAATAAAACGGTTCCTGTTTTTATCTTTACAAATCCGAGAATCGCATCAATGATACTGCTTTTTCCACAGCCCGATTCGCCGACAATGGTAAAACACTCACCGGGGAAAATAGTAAATGAAACACCATTGACAGCCTGTTTTTTTTGTCTGCGAAAGCCGCCTCGGAAATTGACTGGATATTCAACATGAAGATTGTTTACTTCGAGAATCGGCTGTTTCTGTCTTGAACTGTTCATGAATATTATACGATTTTCTTTAGATCGAGCTGTTTATGTAGGCCATTGCCAATGAGGTTAAAACCGATAACTGTTGTCAGGATTAATAATCCGGCCGGAACCGAAAGCCACCAGGTGCCCAACGGGTCGATTCTTCCATCGTTTAAAATGGAACCCCAACTGGCACTGGGCGCCTGGACACCCAGTCCCAGAAAACTCAGACTGGACTCCACCAGTATAATCGTTGAAATCAACAGTACGGACGATACAATTACCGGTCCGAGAACATTTGGCAGAATATGTATAAATACGATTCGGGGTGTTCTGAGTCCCAGCGCGCGTACGGATTTTATGTAGGTGCGATTCTTTTGGGACATAACTTCAGAACGTACAATCCGGGCAATCTCCATCCAGGAAAACAGAGCCAGAACCCAGATCAGGAGACTTGTCGATGAGGCGCCAAGTCCTACAATTAACAAAACAACGAATAGTTTGGGAAACGCCAGCATTACATCAACCAGACGCATGACGATAAGATCGATCCAACCGCCCTGATAGGCCGAGAACAGGCCGATTATTGTTCCGATATTCACAGCCATAAAAGTTGATGCGATAGCTATGATCCATGTTATTCGCCCGCCGAAAACCAGGCGTGCAAGTACATCTCTGCCATAGTAGTCGGTACCCATCCAATGGGAACTTGACGGGGGCTGTAAAGAGGCTGATAAATTCTGGGATGTATGATTAATCGGAGTTAGCAAGGGACCCAGTAATAAAAAAATGAAAACGAGGCCAATCGTGATACAGCCCGA
This sequence comes from Fidelibacterota bacterium, assembly GCA_016936335.1. Lineage (GTDB taxonomy): Bacteria > Fidelibacterota > UBA2242 > UBA2242 > UBA2242 > B118-G9. The sequence continues at coordinate 5,657 of JAFGXZ010000001.1, read as the reverse complement.
AGTCATTGATTGATTTGTTTGGGTTTTTTGCGGAAGGATTTTCATAATCCACCCGCACTATTTCTAATTCTGGGATCCAAAATTCTGTAAAAAATGTCCGCAACTATGTTAAAAAGGATTACGATGAAGAAAGCCAGACTGGCACCGGCCATCAGGATTGGATAGTCCCGGCCAAACACAGCTGTGACCATTGCCCGGCCGACTCCGGGAAGCGCGAAAACAACCTCGACTATAACTGCCCCGCTCAACAGGGCGGGAATTATCACACCTAAAAGACTGACAAGTGGCAGAAGTGAGTTTTTCAGAGAATATTTCCATAATATCGTCGATTGCCGGATTCCCCGTGCCCGGGCCGCAAGTGTATAGTCCGATTGTAAAGCGTCAATCATTCCAGCCCGTATATATTTAAATACGGTTGCCGCTAGGGGAAGCCCCAATGTGAAAACAGGCAGGATGAGATGTCTGACAGAATCCAGCAGTTGTCCGAAACTGTCTAACTGGTCGTAGTATAATGAATGAAGATGTGAACCAGGCAGCCAGTTCAGATGGATTGTAAACAGCCCAATAAACATAAGCCCAAGCCAGAACGCCGGCGTGGACAGGAAAATCATCATGGTACTGTTTATAACGCGATCAACATGAGTATCAGCCCGCAGGGCTGTAAATATTCCCAAAGAAATGCCCACTGAAAGGGCAAATACCAATGCCCAAAAAGAGAGTATTATTGTCGGCCCCAGTGCACTGATTAGCACTTCGGTACAATCTTTTCCATTATAAAAGGAATAGCCAAAATCAAAATGGAATAATACCTGTTTTAGCCAGTGGAAGTACTGAATCGGCAACGATTGATTTAGACCGAAGCGTTCACGAATGATTTCCTGGGTTGCTGCGGTTTGGGAGGGGTTGAGAAAACGTGTCGCGGGATTGCCGGGAGCAAGGTGAATGATCAGGAAACAAAGTGTTATTCCGACCAGCAATGTGGGAATCGCGCTGAGAATTCGCCTGATAATTCCATTCAGCATACTATTTTTTAAAAACCTTGTCTATATACTGGCGTTCATCCAGGGGAATCCACCAGTCTTCCGGATTGTTATAGAGGCCGCGTCTATCGTAGATGATGTCTTTAAAACGGCCGTGCACCGCGGAACATTCCATCCGGTAATAGAGCCATGTATAGGGCAGGTCATTCGATAGTAACTGCGCGATTTTATCATAATATTTTTGGGCCATATCATCATTCGCTGCTGTTTTTGCAAGTTCGTCAAGACGATCATATTCCCGAGAATAATATCCAGTGAAATGAAAGGGAGTGTAAAATGTAGAGCTGTGAAACAGGGGTGAAAAATCCGGCGTGAGACCGACTGACCAGCCGATAATGACAGCGTCAAAATCCTTCGCTGGCAGCAATTTTCCGTACAGTAAAGCTGGTTCCAGAAAGCGTGGTGTCACCTGGATTCCAATGTCGGCCAGCTGGGCCTGAACAATCGTGGCAACCTGTTCCCAGAGGAGATTACCACTTTCGGTTAATATCTCAAATTTAAAAGGGATTCCGTTTTTATCCAGAATATTATCGCCATCACTATCGGTCCAGCCCTGCTCCGCTAAAAATTTCAGGGCTTTTTGAGGATTGTATTCCCATACGATATTTGCCGCTTCGTTATATGAAGGTAAGATCGGCGAAACGGGACCATTCATTGGGACAGCCATTCCAAAATTGACGGTATTCATTATTGCTTCCCTGTCCAGCGCCATTGTCAGGGCGGCACGTACTTTCTGACTGCCAAACAGTCTATTTGGTTGGATGTTGTATTTAATCGCGTCCTGAGATTCTCCTCTGTCAATGCTGTTCCGGTAGGATTCGGGATCAATCATATTCCAGCCGATAAAATCGTAGCGTCGGCCAAGATAACTGATCGGACGGATATCGGAATGACCATGATTCCAGTTTTGTATAATAGCTTGAAAATCCTTTGGATAGATGCTCTCGACCAGGTCAACTTCACCGGCTTTTAACTGATTTAAAAGATTAAAATTATCCGGGATTATCCGGAAAATGATCTGGTCAAGATGCGGCTTTCCAGATTCATAAAAACGTTTGTTTTTTAATAAAGTAATTGTTTGCATATCGATCCAGCTGTTTAACTGAAATGGACCGGTGCCGATTGGGTGGCGGTTAAAATCCGATGTAAACAAATTTTGCGGAGAGATGTTTTGAAGAATGTGTGCCGGGAGGATATAACCCTCGACGGCATCGGAGAGCATTGATCGATGGTTCTCATAAAATGAAAACACAACCGTCGAGTCATTGAATGCTTCCACGGATGATATATTTTGCTTATAGGCCATGCCATCCCATGCAACTACGGGATTGATATGCATTTGATAGGTGAACACGACATCTTTTGATGTGAACGGGGTTCCGTCTTGCCAATGAACATTGGTTCGTAGGTGAAACGTAATCTGTGAGTTGTCCGTAGATATTTCCCAGGATTTTGCCAGGCGGGGCGTGAAACCCTTTAAATCTTCATTTATATCAGCAAGCCGCGAGAAAACAAGCCTGATGATGTTTCGGGAAGATTGTGATAATGCGAAAAGGGGATTTATTGATTCCGGTTCTGCCCGGATGCCGATAACCAGAGTGCCACCGTCCTGAATCTGCTGGTTTTTTGGATATAAATCGGAGTGTTCAAATTGCCCGTGATGGTTTTTCTGGCAGGAAAAGAGGGAAAAGATGTTCAGACACAACAGGCATATCTGAAGGATCAATGCTCTTCTTGAGATTTTCATGTCATTTAGTTGAATTTTTGCGTAGGACAAGCAACTTTTCTTCGATTTCAGATAAAGTAAGATTAATTTTTTCAAAGGAAAACGGCTTGTTGATTACGAAATCGACCCTGTTTTTTATATCGCTTGCTTTGAGGTTGAGCGCCCAGCCGGAAATTAAGATTACCTGGGTCATTGGCCGGATGGCTTTTATTTTTTCAGCCAGCTCCAGCCCGCTGATACCAGGCATGCCCAGATCTGTGATCACAATATCGAACGCCTGTTTTGTAATATCATCAATGGCATCGTTGGGGTCTGTGGTGATTTGCACCCGGTGCCCCATATCGGCGAGGAAATCCTTAAGGGTTTCAAGTATGTATTCTTCATCATCAACAATGTAGATGGAAAATGTTCCGGTAATATCGAAACCTGAATCCGCAACAATTTCCGCCCTCTGTTTGACGGCCGGAAATCGTAGCTTTATGGTAGTCCCGGCGCCGACCTCGCTATGCACAATAATTTTTCCGTTGTGACGTTTGATAATACCGTAAACCTCGCTCATTCCAAGACCGTTTCCAAGCACACCCTTCGTTGTGAAAAAGGGGTCGAAAATACGTTCAATGGTTTCTTCGGTCATACCCATACCGGTATCTTTGAAATCAGCGGTGATATAATTGTCAGAGCGTTGAGTTTTAATTGAAAGCACGCCACCATTTGGCATTGCATCAATGGCGTTAAAGATAATATTGGTGAAGGCATTGCGCAGATCCGAAGAATCTCCGAGAATAAAGAGATTTTCTTTAAGATCGATCACCGGTTCGATAAGGATTCCTCTTATTTTAGATGCGACATCCCATTTGGGTCGGGTTATTTCGAGAACCTCTTCGATAATATCTTTTAAATTAATTGATTCATTTAGAGTCTTTGTATTGGGCCGTGAAAACTCTTGTATTTTTCGAACTTTTGAAGCGCCGTCAAGGGCTGATTTTTCGATCATATCGAGACTTTTTAACATATGCGGGTCTGAGGTAAGTTTTTTCATCAGCTGGACCCGACCCAGCACGACAGTCAAAACATTATTGAAATCATGGGCGACACCGGAACTGATCTGGCCCAGTGCTGAAAGTTTTTTCATCTGGGATGATTTTTCTTCAAGTTCCCGTGATTTGGTAATGTTTTTTGCATATAAGACAAAGGATTCAATCGTGTCTTCGTTGGAAAGGATTGGAAAACAACGCTCTTCAAAATATTCATTAAAGCGGTTGTCGAATTTCACAAGTGGAATGATTGTGCCACTGTTAATTGTATCCTGTAACGGACAGTCGACACAGGGGCTGTTGGACTGTCTCAGAAGACGGTAGCACTTTTCACCAATAATACTTTCACCTTTTCCAAGGACAATATTGGCTGGTTTATTGGATAAAGTGACGGAATAATCACCATCGCAGACCATGACCATGTCGGTTATATGGTTGAAAATAAATTCGAATCGTTGATTGGTACCTGACAAATCGTTACTTATTGTCTCGTCGATAAAATACCCCCTTCAGATATCTGAAGTAAAGATACAAAAGTATTTTTATAAAGGCTATAAAATCTGTGGGGGCAATCCGCAGATTACCCCCCGCCCAATCAGATATTATAGAACATTGCCAAATACGGATCGGAGTTTTTCCACCTTTGATGTTGCCCCGATTTTCTCGTAGCTCTTGACCGCCTGTGTCAAAACCTTTTTGGCCATAACCCTGTCATTGATTGCAAGGTAGAGATGGGCCATTTCAACCTGGGTTTCCGCGATATAGAATGGGTTTGTATAAATCCGTTGGCTATTCTCAAAATAGGACAATGCAATGTCATATTTCTTGTCTTCTCGGTTAATCATACCCAGAATTTTGTAGGCCTCGGCAGTACTGAGACGGTCACCGGTTTCGTTAAAAATGGCAAAGGCCGATGTTACCAGGGCGGTTGCTGCCGAGAGGTTGCCGCTGACGCATTCGATTTCGGCCTTGATCAGATACAACAATCCTTTCTGATAGCGGTTGTTGGTGTCTTTAATCTGATCAAAAGCTTTGCCCAGATATTCGAGTGCGATTTTAAAATCACCTTTGAACTTATAACAGATCGCAAAATTCAGATAAAGGTTCGTTAAAAGATCCTTATCTTTGCTGTTGGCAACGACATCCAGAGCATTTTTGTAGCAACTTGCGGCTTCGGTATAAATGCCGCGGATGATATAAATATTTCCGAGGTTCATGTTTGCTTTGGCAATCATATCGTTGAGCTTAATTTCCTGGGCCATTTTTCTGACCTGGATAAACCGAATCTCGCCCTCGTAATATTTGCCCTCTTCTACCAATAGAGCCCCGACGACATTTTTAATGGAAATTATACCGGCTTTATCACCGATTTTGGTAAACAGTTTAAGGCTTTTTTCGAAATATTTGTAAGCAGCCTTGAAATTATTGGTGTAAAATTCAATATTTCCAAGTTTGCGTAAAATATCGGCCAACAAGTTAAGACTTTTTTGCCCGACTGTTTTTAGTAAAACAAGGAGCAGTTCTTTTCCCCGACCGAACTCTCCGTGTTTGATGGCTACCTGGGCGACATCGAAAAGAAACATGTTATTTTCATCTTTTCCGACGCATTTCGCTGCATGATGAATAATAGTATCAAAATCGATATCTCGCAGGATGATTTCTTTTTGATAAGTTGACAAATCTTCGGGAAGTGGTTCCTTTTTCCAAACGTTGTTGAGAATACGTTCTCTTTCAGTACGGATTTGGAGTAATTTTCTTGTAAAATCAGAACCACAATGTTTTTCTGCCAACTCGAGTATTTCGAATAAAAATTGTTTATTCATCTATATCTCTCTTTGTTAACATTATTGATCATCT
>JAFGXZ010000119.1 GCA_016936335.1 Fidelibacterota bacterium | reverse complement strand
GTCAGACCGCCGGTGCCGGAATCAAAAATACCGATAGGTAATGTCGGATCGCAACGCGGATAATTTTCTGTATCAATATAAAAATAGCTGGCCTTATCTCTTAATATTGTCTCTGTTATTTCTGCCAATCGGGAAGAATTACACGAAAAAATGCCTAAAAGTACTGAAGTAAAAATACATCGAATGATTGTAACAATTGCCTGTGTGTTCTTCATATTTTAAAATACAATAAAGTCAGTCATATTAAAATGATTAATTTCAAAATCAGATTCATTACCGAATATTATTAGCTGTGCTGCAACGCCGTTTATCGGTATCATATAGAGATCGACCATCTTAATTGCAGGGTCGTGGTAATTTATCATCCGGTAATTCTTACTGCAATGAGTACAAATCCACGATATTAATATTTTCTAAATCTTTATCGGCAACAGATATTTTATTGGGAAGAAAGTCCTGGTCATCGGGATTTATGCCATAAAAACCAAGTTGGTCAGTATCTGCATCAAATTGCTGATTACTATTTTTATCATCTATTGCCAGTACATAATAATCACCGGGATCAACATTCAGAATAGTGTATTTGCCATTAGCTAAACTGATACTTCCGTTTGACAGATTCAGTCCATCGGAAATGTCGGTGCTCTCAACAAGCAGTATAATTGCACCGGAAACCGCATAGCCTTCATCAGTAATCTTCCCGGAAATATCGATGATTTTTTCATCCAGCAAATCACAACTGAAAACCAGTAAAACCAGCACACTAAAAAAAATGGGGTAATCCTTCATTTGCATTCTCCTGTGATTGAAACATCCGTTGGTATAGTATATTAATGAATTGAGCTATTGTCAAGATTATCTCCGGGTATAATTGATTGAAACAGATTCCGACTTGTTCCTTGACATAACAATTGTCATCCTATAACTTTACTATGGAATTACTAAACGATATGGCCAAAATACTTCAGTGATTAATGATTTGTCTGGCAGGAGAAAAATGCGCTCTTTCGGCCGATTTTTCCGTCCTGTAAATTAATGGCCAGTTGACATAGAAAGCGGATATCAGTATGAGGAAGCAGCAGAGATTTACAAAATCAATTTTTCTGACTTTGGGTTGTGTTTTACTAATGCAGCACTCCATTCGCGGAGATGAAACCAAATGGATTTCCATCGGCATGCTCCATAATTGGTTTTCAAGTACCGGCTGCGAAATCGAAATAGGACGTCGCGGTCTTATTTCAGATCAACAGGATGGTATGCGGTGGCCTGCGCTTTACAAATTGACAGATTTGCAGGCAGCAAAAGGGTTGTGGATAGGTACAAAAAACTTTGATGATCCGATTATGGAAAAAAATTATGGGTTTAAAGTTGTTCACAGTGGTCCAAGAGGTGTTGATGAACACAACGAACTTATGCCAAAAACTTTTAAGCTGATCGGTAAATTTCCACATCCTCTGGTATTAGTCGATGCGGAACCGGCATCCCACACTGTTTATGAAGATATTGTCGATGAAATCGATGAACGTCTCATCGCTGATCGTGTATTTCTGAATGAAATCAACACGTCAATAGGAATCACAATAACACGTAGGATCTACGCCAACAGCCAGCAATTTCATGATAATTACTTTATTTTTGATTACACATTTAAAAATACTGGAGTTTACAATAAAAACGGTGATAGGATTACTCCACATAAAACTCTTGAAGACGTTATTTTCTTCTTCCAGTACCGCTGGGCGGTAAGTAAATATATCGGCGACAGTGGCAATCGATATGCTCCTCAGGCAGCGACCTGGGGACAAAGTACTGTTAACCGGGTTTTACACCCCTATTATGGCGATGATATTCGTGCATCCTATGCCTGGCTGGGCTTACATTCAGGATACGAGGGCGATAATATTGGCGGTCCAAATATCAACGGTGATGGTTTCCTGGGGGCAGCCCAATTTCCAGGTGTTTTGACCTTACATGTTGATACAGCCCCGGGCGATACAACCGACGATACCGGTCAACCGGCTCATGCTCCCTATTTTTTTTCAGGTGCAGATATCACCCAAGTGTCCTTTAACGATCAGTTCAATGAAGGTAATATGACCAAGGAATATATGACAATGTCATCGGGTTTTCCATTGATGACTCACGCAGACATGGTCGGCGATGGCAATGCTGACGAATTGTCTATAGCGGGTGGCGGAGGCGTTTCCCAGGGAATTGGTTACGGACCATTCACAATTCTGCCGAATGACAGCATCCATATCGTTATGGCTGAGTGTGCCAATGGAATTGATTGGGAAAAATGCAAGATTATCGGCAATAAATGGTTCAACGAAATTGAACCCTATATCCTTCCCGACAATAATGAGACAAATAATAAGGACCAGTACAAAAATGCCTGGGTATTCACAGGCCAGGATTCCCTGATGAAAACCTTTCAGCGGGCTCAGGCTACCTGGGATAATGGTATGATAATTGACCCCGCACCACCACCACCGGACGAATTCATCATCGTTTCGGGTGGAGACCGTATCACCCTTTCCTGGTCTGACAATGCCGAAGACTATGAACATTTTGCCGGCTACCGGCTGTACCGGTCACTGGATACTCCGGATACAAGTTTCACCTTACTATTTGAATGTGGCCAGGGAACGGACAACCCTCTTGTCCATACCTATGAAGACCGCAACGCCATCCGTGGATTCGACTATTACTATTATATTACCAGTTTCGATGACGGCACGGTCGACCAAATCCACCCCGGAGGACATCAACTGGAGAGCAGTCTGTTCTGGACCAGAACCATCATTCCGGCCAATCTGAAGCGAATTCCCGGTACTTCTCTTGAAGGTATTCGGATTGCCCCAAATCCTTATAATACCGCGGCTGTTGATTATCAGTTTGGGTTATCAAACCCAAACAGAATTATGTTCTATAATATTCCCCCGGTTTGTAAAATAAAAATTTACTCGGAGCGTGGTGATCTTGTAAAGACCATTAACCATACGAATGGCACCGGTGATGAAGAATGGTTGCAGACCACCAGCAACGGCCAGGTGGTTGTCAGCGGGATTTATATTGTATATTTCGAGGTTACAGAAAACAGCTACGATTCCAATACGGGAACCATGCTTTTTAAAAAAGGGGATGGTATCGCAAAAAAAGTGATTGTAATCCGATAAAATAATGGTACATACCAGCTTAAATTTGTTGATTCAATAAATTTCATCATTTAATTAAATCTATGATGATTTCTACTCACGTCACTGAAATTTAAAAAGCGCACCCCATAAAATCATCTGTTGTGGCCAATTTTTCCTGCCAATGCAGGTCAAGAATGTTATCAAAAAATGGGAGATGTTTTAATTTCACTCTTTTCGGCCTCACCACCAATAATTCTTCTGGGGCACACTTTACTAAAATATTTCAAATAGCATCATTTAATCAACATACAACGCTTCACCCGGGAAAAATTGCCCGCCTGAATACGGTACAGATATATTCCTGACGGATAATTTCCAGCATTCCAACGGATTGAATATTCACCTGCATCCTGTTGTCCATTTATCAGGGTTTCGACAAGTTCACCAATACCGTTAAAAACTGATACTTTTACATCATTCTGCTCATGCAGTGTATACTGAATATTTGTCGTTGGATTAAAAGGGTTTGGATAATTCCGAATCAGATCCGTATCAATGGGCATCATCAGTTCACCGCTGCCATCCATATCTGAAACGACATACGCTGCCGGTGCAAGATTAACGACCAACACTGGGGTAACTTCAAAATTCTCAGAAGACAAATAAGAATCTGCGGAATTCTCATCCTGTATTTGATAATTTCTCCCAGTCACTGAGTTTTGTGCTTGAAGATGATTAATAAAGCGGGTTTTATATACTTCAGTCCAATAATGCATCGGGATAATTCGTTTTGGTTTTAACAAATTGACAAAGATTTCCGCTTCCGTAATAAATTGTTCAACCCCCTCGATTGTCATCAGTAACAAATCAAATTGGTCCGGAAAAAGGGCCCGCATGTCGTTTTGATGAAATTTATCATTAATCGCCATTATATCCGCCTGGGCATCACTAAGATGGCAAATTTTAAATCCTTTATATGTAAAGACAAATGCCGTGCTGCTCTCAACGCCAACCACTCCCTCACATACACGTATCGGCCGGATACTTAATCCGTCAATAATAAGACTGTCGGTGTTTTCCAGCTGATAAAGTGCTCCTTCCGGTTTACGATCTTCGTTATAATGATCTGCGTGGCGGTGAGAGTATGTCAGAATTGTTGGTACAAATTCACCAATATCATAAATTGGGCTTGCAAGATTCCAGCAATTTGACGTACCATAATCGGTCAGCACTGATATGCCGTTATCAAATTGCAGAATGAACGAAGAATGGCCTATATAGTGAATACTTACCTCCGGTACTGCAAACAACCCGCAGCTTGCTACTAAGATACCCGCTAAAACCATTTGAAATTGTCTTGTGTTTTTCATAATTCCTCCGTCTTTCAATTTTTTGTTTACCTTTGTGTCAATAACAATGAAAAGATAAACACGTAAAAGACCGGAATCGTCCGTCTAAGTTCAGAAGTACTCCTTTTTGAGGAAATATCGTAATAAATCAATTTAGTAAGATATAGATTGCTGGGAAATAATATCTGGGTTGTTTTGTAAGACATCAATGATTTCATGAGTGTTGTAAAAGTCTGTATTCACAGGGGGTCATACCAACATGTTTTTTAAAAGCTGAGTGAAAAACTGATTTTGAATTGAAGCCGGCATCATATATAATGGCTAAAATAGTTTTTCCGTTTGAGGCCGGATCCGAAAGTTGACGCTTTGATTCTTCAATCCGGTACCGATTCACATAATCATAAAATTTCTGTCGGACGGATTCATTTAAAACCTGGGAAATATATCGGGCTGGAATTCCCGCCTCCTTTGCCAGATCTTTCAAAGTTAATGACGGATTGAGGTATAGCTTTTCATCTCTCATGCAAATCTCAATACGTTGTTGATAATTCTGGATCAGACTATCCGTCAGCGGTGATGTCTGGTACTTTTTTACTTCCGGCAATGTTCTGAACAATTCCGGAAATTCCAACGCTTTATAAATCAGCAGACAGACCCAAATCAGAAAACTAAACTCAATGAATATTTGGAAAAATGTATAGCCGGCATCCGTATCTACAATCCCATAAAGATATCCGGAAATAAATATTCCTTTCCAGATAAAAAATAAAATCAGCAGGTAATTTAGCCAGTCGCGTCTAAGTTTTTCGAGTGCCGAAAAATTATCCTTAATTCGCTGTCGGTAATGGTATAACAGTGTAAAACAGGCGACCATATAAACACCGTTTTGTATATACAGCCAAATCGGACTGGATATGACCGGATGATAGATCGCTCCTGTTTGAAGCATCACCAGTTTCGTATCAAAATCATATCTATAATACCTGAAAAACAGAATCGACCCACGAACAACAAAGGGTATCAAATGGAGCAATTTTACCGGAGTAAATCGAAAATCCGACCGGGTAACAGAATCTGTATAAAAAAACAGCATGGGAGCATAGAGAAATAAAAACGGAGTGGACAGGTATGCCAGGTTTGGCATTTTCAAAACTAGATCGTACTCCCAGAACAGCATTGTCAGAAGGATGCTCGCCCGGGACAGAAAAAATATGGCTAAAAATCGATGACTTAGGCGATTTCCCTTCTTCAAATTTAGAAAAAAAACAGAAAACAGGATCAACAGGGCGGCAGAAATAAATTTTAATATTTTAAGTAATTCCGTACAGTCAGTCATTTCAATCTCATGTATTTTTTCAGGTTCTGAATGTGAATCTACCGTATCGGGAAGTTATATTCTACGTGCGTTCGATAAATGGCAATAAGTTCCTATAAGCGGTATTGTTAAACAATAATTGATCATGAACCCGAAAATTTAAACCAGGGAATCGTGGAAGCCTTCCCTTGAGCCCGTTCAATGATAATGTGCCATAAAGGAAATAAATCGGGAATTAATCGTAGCAATATCCGGCAATAAAATTTAAGTTTACATTCGTATTAGGAGCATGTTTTCAGATCTTTTAACTCAAAATAAATAACCAATGAAGAAATATCTGTTTTCAATAACCCTGTTTTTATGTACGGCCCTGTTTTCTCAACCTGAACCAAGGGGTATTCACCAGGTTGAATGGGAGTACTATATGCAGTTCAAATCCGAAGAATTTGCTAAAATGCCAGGAGAAGAAATCCTACCGATTCAAAAAAGTGCCGAATCGAACCGTTTTCTCAACAAAGCGGTGTTTGGTTATTTACCCTACTGGAAACGCAGCTCCGCTCCGCAGTATTTTCAGTATAACCTGCTGAGTCATATCGCCGTCTTTGATTGGGGCACCAGTCCAACCGGTGTTCTCAGCGACCCCAGCGGCTGGCCCGGCGATTGGTCAACAATGATCAACAATGCCCATAAATATGGTGTAAAGGTAGTGATGTGTGTGGTTGAATTTGATGCCAACGAAATGCATACTCTCTTAAACAGCCCGACAAATAAATTAAATTTTATAAATAACGTCATTGCCGAGATAGATAATTACAATCTTGATGGCGTTAATATCGATTTTGAAGCACCCAAAACCGAAGATCGCGGGACTGTAATGAACCAGTTCATGAGCCAGTTGACAGATTCAGTTCACAGTCAACTTGGCGAAGAATATGAAGTATCCTTTGCCGGACCGGCTATCAATTGGAGCAATCGCTGGGACCTGGTTGGATTGGCAAATGCCTGTGATTATATTTTTATCATGGGGTATTCATTCTGGGGCAGCTGGAGTTCCACTGCGGGACCAACGGCCCCGCTTGAAGGATTAACGAATTCAATTACATCCTCGGTAATGAATGAATACGGCAGCGTAGTCGGATCGACCCCGGAAAAATTAATCCTTGGCGCTCCCTATTACGGCAACCGATGGCAGACACAGAGCAGTATAGAAGGATCTGCCTCCGTAAAATATATC
>JAFGXZ010000118.1 GCA_016936335.1 Fidelibacterota bacterium | reverse complement strand
CCGTAATCTTTCCGGGCGTCCAATTAAATGTTATATTCACGGACGTGAAACCGGCGAAGATGCAACCAATATTTACGACTTCATCAATAATACGGCACCATTCAGCACTCAACTATTGACAAAGTCGCGATCAAATGCTGTCATTATTTTCAGCGCTGGTGATTATTCGCACCCGAAATCCCTGGTTTACACTCATGATAGTTTGATTACAAACGCTTTATCCATTCATGAACGATTCCCGAAAAATTATCAATTCCGAATCTATACCAGTTTACCCTATTTCCATTATTTCCCGTTTTCGTTAGTTGTTAATCTGGCAATTATTACTGGTAATACAATCGTTATCCCATTTGATGATTCCCGTGAGAAGTTGTTTGAATCCATTCTAAGCCATGATGTCAATATTTTTGTCAGTAATGGTGGATTTATCGAGGAATTGGTAAGCGAAAAATATCTTGAACCGGAAAAGCTGAAGTCCATTGATTATTTTATTCCTGTAGGTGACAGTTTCTCGAAGGAAACAAAAAATATTATTTTTCGTCGTTATAATGCTCAGACAATTGAAGCCTACGGAGTAGCTGAAGCACCGGTTATCATGATGAATTTCAACAGTAATAAGGTTTATTCAGCTTCCATCGGCAAACCATTATCCTGTTGTGAAATTAAAATTGTCGACGAACTTGACAATGAAGTTTGGGTTAACGAACCCGGATATTTAATGGTTAGAGGTGATAATGTCTTTCATCATTATTTTGACCGCTACCCTATTGTTGAGAGAGGTCCTGAAGAATGGGTGAATACAGGAGACGTGGCTATAAAAGACGATGAAGGATACATTCTCTGGGTGTGTAAACAAAGTGACTGGATCAGACGGAATGGATTCCGGGTAAACCCGGATACAATATTATCAGTTATTAAAAGACATCCTGCGATCCATGATGCCACTATTTTTACCTTCAAAGAGAGCATCGGGCACGATCGTATTAAACTTGCTGTAACCATACCGGATGATCCTGATTTTAGTGATCAGGAATTGATGTCTTATTGTAACAGTCAATTACCAAAATATCTTGTACCGGACTCAATTGAAGTTGTTGATCATTTTGATCGAAATTGTATCGGAATTATTAAAAAATCACATATAACATTTCAGGAACATTAAGGAGGATAATTTTGAAAGAATTCCAAACAAATGAAATACGCAATATTGCTGTCTTTGGACATGCGTCTTCCGGGAAAACGTCCCTTGTAGAGGCATTGCTTTATACAGCCGGTCAAACGAACCGTCTTGGCAGAATCGATGAGGGTACGACGGTTTCGGATTATAATGACGATGAAATTGTCAGAAAATTTTCAATTTCATCTTCCCTCCTCCATTGTGAATGGAACAAATCCAAAATAAATATTATCGATGCACCCGGATATCTGGATTTTATCAGTGAGTCAAAAGCAATCACACCGATTACAGACCTGGGACTAATTGTCGTCCATGCCCAGGCTGGTGTGGAACTGGGAACAGAACTGGTATTTAATTATACAAAAGAGGACAAATTACCAATATATTTTGTCGTTAATATGCTGGATAAGGAACATGCAAATTTTGATAGAACTCTGGAATCAATGCGTGAATCCTTTGGCAAACAGGTCGTTCCTGTTCAGATTCCGGTGAACCAGGGTGTTGATTTTGACACAATAATCGATATCCTGAATAATAAACAGTACACTTTTACAAAGGGTGGTAAAGGAACGGCAAAAGAAGAATCTGTACCGGCAGATATGCAGCAAAAAGTTGATGCTCTACGCGAACAGATCATGGAGTATGTGGCTGAATCTGATGATGTGCTTTTGGAGAAGTTTTTTGAAGAAGGTATGCTAAGTGACGAAGAATTGATAACAGGACTAAAAAAAGCAATTATTACCCGAAATTTATTTCCTGTTTTTGTAATGTCAGCATTCCAGAATATTGGTGTTTCAACTTTACTGGATTCGATTATTAAATACGGTCCGGCACCGGATTTCAGAGGAACCGTTAAAGGCGAATATAAAGGTCAGACAATTGAACGAAAGATCAGTGATAACGAACTTTGTTCTCTGATGATATTTAAGACGACCAGTGAAAAACATGTGGGTGAATTATCATTTTTCAGAGTAATGTCAGGTACTGTTCGATCGGGTTTAGATTTGATTAACAGCAAATCCGGAAACAACGAACGCATTAACCAGATATTCGTAGCCAGTGGTAAAGAAAAACTTGAAGTCGCTCATCTGCATGCCGGTGATATCGGGACCGTCGTGAAACTGAAAAAAACTCACACCAACGATACACTTTGCGATGCAAAATCACCAATCGTATTTGCGAATATTATTCTACCCGAGCCCGTTCTTCAGGTAGCCATCGAACCAAAATCCAGGGATGACGAAGAGAAAATCAACGCAGGCCTGCAGACCTTAACCGATGAAGATCCGACAGCGACGTTCCATTACGATCCGGAATTAAAACAGACAATTTTATCGGGTCAGGGTGAACTCCACCTGACAATTCTGCTTGAAAGACTCAAGCAAAAATTCAATGTTGAGGTTGAACAACTTCCGCCCCGTATTCCCTATCGCGAAACAATTAAGAAAAAGGCCGAGTCGAAATATCGTCATAAAAAACAGTCCGGCGGTGCCGGTCAGTTTGCGGAAGTCTGGATGACCGTTGAACCCACCGAACGTGGTGCCGGTGTTGAATTTTCCAATTCCCTGGTCGGGCAAAATGTCGATCGCGTTTTTGTACCTTCCGTTGAAAAAGGTGTAAAGGCCGCTTGTGACGAAGGAATTTTGGCCGGATATAATGTGACCGATGTTAAAGCCAACTTCTATGATGGAAAAATGCATCCGGTGGATTCCAAGGATATCGCCTTTCAAATTGCCGGTAAAGGCGCTTTTAAAGAAGCCTTTATGGAAGCCGATCCCATTTTATTGGAACCAATTTATGATCTTTCAGTGATCATTCCCGAAGAATTCATGGGCGACATTATGGGTGATATATCGGTTCGTCGTGGAAAAATTCAGGGCATGGACTCCGAGGGATCCTTTCAGCGTATCAACGCCAAATTGCCATTGGCGGAATTGTACCGCTATAGTACTGCCCTTCGCTCAATGACTCAAGGAAAAGGAATGCACAAACAGAGCTTTTCCCATTATGAACCAATGCCCCGTGAAGTCCAGGAAAAGGTCGTTGCCGAATATAAACGAAAACGTGAAGAGGAACATTAAACCCATGAAACGTCTCTGGGCGCCCTGGCGGATTGAATATATAAAAAGTCCTAAAGAAGATGCTTGTTTCTTCTGTAAATATTTACAGGAAAATAAGGACGATCGTAATCTGGTACTCTATCGTGGTAAATCAGCTTGCGTAGTTATGAATTATTATCCCTATAATAATGGTCATCTTATGATAGCGCCTTATCAACATACATCAGAGATTAATGAACTGGACAATGTTACAAAACTGGAAATAATGAACCTGATTGCCCATTGTCAAGAAGCATTGACTGAGATGTTGCACGCTCAGGGTTTTAATGTCGGCATTAATATCGGTGAAGTCGCAGGAGCCGGACTTAAGGAGCATCTCCATATTCATGTGGTTCCCAGGTGGAATGGTGATACGAATTTTATGCCGGTTTCCGGCCATGCGAAAGTAATCAGTCAGGGACTTCGGGAAACCTGGGAAACCTTGCGAAATTATTTCGAGAAATTGCCGGATAACTGATTGACTCTGGTAGATATTTCATTTAAATTAGCATGCTTTTTTAAGAAAGATTCCGGCGTAGTCCCGATAAATCGGGACGGGTGGCTTTTATCCCGAGATTCGGGATGTAGGTTCATGTCGGTGATATTTTAAAAAGTGATTTTATTCCGGCGTAGCTCAATCGGCAGAGCGGGTGGCTGTTAACCACTAGGTTGTAGGTTCAAGTCCTACCGCCGGAGCCACTTCCTTCAAAACGCAAACCGCTATTAACATCGTATTCAAATTCAAAGTCTGGTTTTTTCCAAAAACGTAATTTTAATCTACCTTTTTCAGATTCCTTTGGACTTGAAAACACAATTTCTTTAATTAATATTTTGATTATTATACGTTTATCAGATTGTGTAAGTTTGTAAAATATTTCTGAAAACTCTTTCAATCTGATTCTCAGATGCTCTAATGTAGCTTCATTTTTTTGTAAACCATTTAAAATCAGTTCGCGTTTTGATATTTCCCCATCAAGAAGTTTTTGCTGATTTGTTAACTCATCCAAGTTTTTAATGAGGTATTTTATTGTAGAATCATCATCTGTCATTGCTATCGCATTTGTAATATTATTTATATTTTTAGACAAAGCAGCTTTCTCCCCTTGTTTTCTTTCTAAAATCTCAGCAACCTTCTCAGCCCTAATTTTTCTTTGAAAGTTTATTTTATCTTTTGTTTTTATTGCATAATTATCATTTTCTGCAATTTTTGCAATATATTCAATAATATAATTTTCTATTGAGGGGGCACTAATCTGTCTATTTTTACACTCTTCTGCACCATACCTTGTTTTTGTTGTGCATCTGTAATACCAGTATCTTTTTTTTGATCCGTCAGGCTGCTTCTTTAAGCTAGCACTTGTAGTCATAAAACTATTACATTCACCGCATTTTAAAATTCCTGTCAATAGAAGAGTATCTCCTGTTCCAAGTCTTGGGCTCTCTTTCTTTATATTAAAAGATGTCTGTATTGCATCCCAATCTTCCTTCGAAATTATCGCAGCATGCTTTCCCTTAAACAGTTCATTATTATGTTCAACGAAGCCACTGTAGGCGGGATTTTTTAAGTATGTTAATATTGTATTTGTATTAAATTTTTTATTACCGTATATCCTCCCTGTTCCTGCTGTTTTATTTGGTGTTTTTAAACCCTGATTATTTAGAATTCGGGATATTTCAGAAGGAGGATATTTCTTTAAATAAAGAGAAAATATCTCTCTAATTAAAGATGCTTGCTCTTCTACAACAACTAACTCTTTGTTAACTAGTTTATAACCAATTGGAGGCATACCTCCTAGCCAACAACCTTCTTTAGCCATTGAATATCTTTTTAAAAAAGTACGTTCCTTACCTTGTTCTCTCTCAAACTCAGCAAACAGAATTAAAAATCCTCTGAATAATTTACCTTCCATTGTTGTTG
>JAFGXZ010000117.1 GCA_016936335.1 Fidelibacterota bacterium | reverse complement strand
TTGACCGCTGTCCGGGCGGTGAGCATTAGGATTGGCATGACGGGTGATGTTTTCCGAATCCGACGGGCAACCTCAAATCCGTCGATATAGGGAATCATAATATCCAGTAGAATCAGATCATGTTTGGTCTCGGAAAAGGTTTTTAATGCCGACTTGCCATCTTTGACCCAATCTACTGAATAGTTGTTTTTTGTCAGGTTAAATAGAATTCCATCACCAAGTATTTCTTCATCTTCGACTAACAGGATATGTGCCTTTGATTTTTTCATTGTTTGGGATTTTTCCTTAATAGTATGATTTCAGTAATGAATTTAAATAGCCTTTACGGTGAAACGGATAACGGGGGAATTCAATATCAAATTGAAGCCCAATATTGTCATCCGGGATATTCGCTGTGATTATTCCACCATGAAAATTAACGATTCCTTTCACTAGGTAAAGTCCGAGGCCAGTCCCTTTTACACTGGGATTCTGGATATCGGTAAAACGGTAGAATTTTTTAAAGATTTTTTTCAGATGAAGCCTGAGAACCCCGGTTCCGTAGTCCCGAAGACGAATCCGAATATATTTTTCAGAATCGGACAGATTAATATCGATACGGGGGTTCTCCGGAGAATATTTAAGTGAATTATCAATCAGGTTTTCAAACACCAGCCGCATTGCGGTTCGGTCCATCACGATCTGAGAGGCTGTGCTTCCTTCAATTCGAAAACGGTTTTTTTCTAGATTGTACTGATCACGTATTTCTTCCAGCATGGATTTCAGGGTTTCGTCAGCGTTCATGACCCGACAATTGTACGTGGCGTTGCGGGTTTCCAGTCGGCCTACTTCCAGTATTGAGTTAATCATTTTATTCAGGCGTATAGTTTCAAGATGCATTTTTTCAATAAAGGATTGAATCTGTTCACCAGAAATGTCGTCATAGGATCGCAGGGTATCAAGATAAATTTGAATGGATGACAGGGGCGTTTTTAATTCATGGGTAATACTGGATATGAAATTATCATACAAACTGGTCTGATGAAACAGGAAATTCAAGTAACGGAAAAGAATCCACATTCCGGCTGTTGTAATAGCGATCAGAGCCAGACCGACAACCAGCACTGTAATATTGCCGACACTGCTGATATGAATCGCGTAACGCTGGTCGATTTCTTTCAATACCATGTGGTTAGTGACATAACGGGCAATCCACAAACCAAGCACCGCCAGCCAGGCAATCTGGACCAGCACAAAGATGACAATGTATTTTGCGTTTGAGTATTTTTTTTGCATTAGCTTGGGAAAATCTGTCGTTTTTACATTTGTTTTACAGTTTGTGATTTATCGATTCCATAAACTAATAATAGTCAATGATAGGAAATAATCAAACAAATTTGCTGAATTGAAATCGACTATAAATTAGGAGAATACCATGAAAGTCCTGCTCATATATCCCCAATCCCCGGATACTTTCTGGGGTTTTAAACATGCCATCAAATTTATCTCCAGAAAAAGTACTGAAATTCCCTTGGGGCTGATCACCGTTGCCGGACTTTTGCCCGGAGACTGGGATTTACGTTTGATTGATATGAATATTGAGTCCCTGAAAACCAGGGACCTGGAGCAAACGGATATGGTCTTTCTGAGTGGGATGAATATTCATCTGCAGTCGTTTCAAAAAATTGTCCGACGCTGCAACGAACTGAATATCAAGGTGGTAGCCGGTGGACCGCTGGCTACGATGGAATACGAACAGATTCTGGGTGTTGATCATTTTATATTGAATGAAGCCGAAATTACCCTTCCGCGTTTTCTGGCAGACCTTGAGAAGGGCTGCGCAAAAAAGATCTATCAAACCGCGGAGTTTCCGGATATTTCTTTGACGCCGATTCCGCGCTGGGATTTACTGGACCGGCAAAAATACGTTTCCATGAATATTCAGTACTCCCGTGGTTGTCCCTTTAATTGTGAATTCTGCAATATTACGACCCTGAATGGTCGAAATCCCCGCACCAAGAGTCGTGAACAATTTCTGGCCGAGTTAGACTCAATTTATGACATTGGCTGGCGGGGCGGTGTGTTTATTGTGGATGATAATTTCATCGGAAACCGAAAAAAACTGAAGGCGGATATTTTACCGGCTATGAAAGAATGGGCTGAAAAACGGAACTACCCGTTTTCCTTTACCACGGAAACAACACTGGATATTTGTGATGATGACACGCTTATCGATTTAATGGTGGATGTCGGGTTCAGTCATATTTTTATCGGTATCGAAACCCCAAATAAAGACAGCCTGGCTGAATGTGGTAAATATCAAAACATTGACCGGGACATCGTCAATTCAGTAAAGAGATTGCATCAAAAAGGATTGCGTGTTTCCGGTGGCTTTATTATTGGTTTTGATAACGATTCCCAGGATATTTTCGAAGCCCAGATCAACCTGATTCAGAACAGCGGAGTTGTCACGGCTATGGTAGGACTGCTGAATGCACCGACCGGTACACGCCTCTATGAACGTCTTAAAAAGGAAAATCGAATCGTTGATATTTTTAACGGCAACAATGTTGAGGCGTCGATTAATTTTGTACCGAAAATGAATTACAAACTGTTGATGAACGGTTATGTTTCACTGTTGCGGTTTATTTATGCCCAGCCGAATTATTACGAACGGGTAAAGACATTCCTTCAGGAGTATAAATTACCGGTAAAGGGTAATGAAAAATTACATCTTAATGATATTGGGGCATTGTTCAAGTCAATCTGGAAACTGGGTATCTTTGAAAAAGGGCGACGATATTACTGGCGCCTGTTCTTTCATACCCTGATCCAGTATCCGCGGAAATTCCCGATAGCCATTACCATGGCGATTTACGGATTCCACTTTCGAAAAATTGTGCAACATATCTGACTTTTTTCCTGTATAAAAAACACTATCAGTAAATTTACATAACAGTTATAGTCGTTCCATAGACTCAAATTGTGATGTAAATTGAGATATGGACATATTTTATTAAGAGAGATCTCATGAAAAATAAACTGCTTAGGACAACCATATTTACTGAATACTGTCTTAGGATTATTAAACTATGACAAAGGAGTAGGCAATGATTAAACTGCAGGATATTTCCAAATATTATGAGACCGGAGCGGGCAGGACCTATGTACTGCGGAACATTAATCTCAATATTGAACAGGGTGAATTTGTAACGATAATGGGACCTTCGGGTGCGGGTAAATCCACATTGCTTTATATCCTGGGTATGCTTGACAGTGCATCGGAAGGAGAGTACTTTTTCTTTGACCAGGAAACCCAGAAATTGCCGGAACGAAAACGGGCAGAATTGCATCACAATAATATCGGGTTTGTGTTCCAACAATATCACCTAATTGATG
>JAFGXZ010000116.1 GCA_016936335.1 Fidelibacterota bacterium | reverse complement strand
GATACTGAAAAACTTCGATTGGATGATCCAGTAAAAAAATATTTACCCTGGTTTGATATTAAAACTGAATTTAATGAAGATCCCGAAATAACAATCTGGCATTTATTGACCCATACGTCAGGTTTACCGGCGGAGGCGGCATTCCCTTACTGGACCGATCACGAATTTCCTTCTATGAAACAGATAATTGAAACATTACCTGATCAAGAAATGATATATCCGACCGGGACAAAATGGAATTACTCAAATCTGGCGATGTCTTTATTAGGTTATATCATTGAAGCAGCGTCCGGTCAAAAATATGAAGATTATATTGAGTTGAATATTCTTAAACCTTTAGCAATGAATAACACCTGTGTTGATATTCTGAAAAATAAAAAATTAAAAAGGGAACTTGCTACTGCATACAGCCGTCATTTGCCAGATGGCCGACATAAATTGATGCCCTTTACTGATTCCAAGGGATTAACACCTGCAGCTAATATGTCATCGACAGTGGAGGATTTGGCCAAGTGGGCGTCCTTTCAGTTTTCGGGAAAATCATCGGAGGGGAAAGTATTATTAAAACAGTCAACACTTCGTGAAATGCAGCGCGTACAATGGCTTCAGCCTAGTTGGGAAAGTGGCTGGGGACTCGGTTGGGGTGTTCGAATAAAAGGAGCCAGGACAATCGTCGGACATGGGGGGTGGGTTGCCGGATATCGGACCCAGATTTCCTTTTGTCCTGATGAAAAAACAGCCTTTATCATTATGTTCAATGCCGATGACGCATCACCGAGTGAATATATTTATAAAGCCTTTGATCTTATTGCACCGGCTCTTGTTGAAACCTATGGAAAAAAGGAAAAGGCTGAAGTAGTAATCGATCCTGAATGGAAAAAGTATGTGGGTAAATATCAGGACCCCTGGCTCTGGGATTATGATGTCATGGTACTCAATGGTAAACTGGTTATTTATTCCTATGACTATCCTCCGGAGGAAGATCCAAATTACGGTATCTCAGAACTTACTCCGATAGGGAAACATACCTTCAGGATTGCTGATAAAAACGGTCATGGTCAAAAAGTTATATTTGAATTTGATGAAAATGGTAAGGTAACCCGTTTCAAGAAGGGTGAAAACTATAACTATCGAGTGATGGATGAATAATGTACACTATTGAAAATTACAAATTCGGTGAAATGATTATTAACGGTATCTTCTATCATCGTGATTTGATCATTCTGACTGATAAGATTCTTCAAAATTGGCGAAGAAAGGAGGGACATCGGTTGATTTTAGATGATATAGGCGATATTCCACTATCTCAAATAGAGTGCCTGATCATTGGTACCGGAAAATTTGGAATGATGAAGGTAGACGAAACGGTAATATCAGCATTGAACAATGCTGGAATTGAGTGCATAGTGTACAAAACAGATAAATCCGTAGAAATATTTAATTGTATAATACACCAAGAAAAAGTTGCAGCGGCTTTCCATTTGACATGCTAAATATTTAAATTTATACTTTAAGTGATATAAGGAGAATTATCATGAATAGAGATAAAATATTTATTGGATTTATCTTATGTATAACTTTAAGCCATAAGAATATCAATAGGAATAACAAAGGATCGGAATTTTAGAATAGCATGGAGGATATAATGAAAGGACAAGTGGTTAAAGTATTGATAATTTATTCAATCGCTTTGCTTATAATGCAGTGCGCTACGTTTAAAACTGCAGGAACCATAGGTCGAATTGATGAAGACAAGCTTGAAAAGTCTACTCGAAAATATCTTGGAACACCCTATGTCTGGGGAGGTACTACTCCTGCTGGATTGGATTGTTCCGGTTTTACGACTTTGGTTTACAAAGAACAGGGTATTATGCTCCCCAGAACAAGCAGCGAACAATATAATGTCGGAAAAACAGTCCCGGTTGACAATGTACGACCCGGTGATTTACTGTTTTTTAATACTTTTGGCAGCGGGGTTAGTCATGTTGGGATTTATACAGATGATCATCAGATGGTGCATGCCAGTTCAAGAGATGGAGTGAAATATACACACTTTAACACGGATTATTGGCAAAAGAGGTTAATTGGTGCCAAGCGGGTAGCTGGTTCCCAATATATCCAGGGAGAATTAGCCAGCGAAAAAATAGCTGTTGTATCGGAATTTCCGATGCGAGTGCGAGATCTGGTGAGTGTCCCGACAACTTACACTCTGGATCGTCGCCATTTTTATCTGGATTTTCGGACAAATGTAACGGGTAATCTTGCTGTCAACTCTTCAATTGGATTCTGGAACCGTCTCGATGTAGGTGCATCGTTTATGCTTAACCATGTCTTGGGTAACCAGGATTTGGGAATTGAAGTTCCTCAGGTTTCAATTAAATTTCGATTTTGGAATGAAGGAAAATGGTATCCATCAACAGCGATTGGTTTTGCCAATACGAAACTGAAAACTGTTAGTCATGACACATCCGGCAATTTTATTGAAAAATGGGGTGCGCCCCGCGGATTATATCTGGTAGCAGGAAAAAGCATGTTCAATGGATATAAATGGTTATTAGGTAGTGGTAAGACATATATTGGTTTAGGTACAAACCGGATTGATAAATATACTCAGCTGGATAATGTCTATATGTTTATCGCCTATGAACAGCAGGTTTTAAGAAGGATGCTTATAATTGCAGAAATCGATGACATTTTTCGATCGGGAACAATAAATATTGGAACCAGAATCGCCTTTACGTCTTCATCAAGTGTTGAATTTTCAATGACGCATCTGTTTGAAAAACATTATGAAATTGACCGAGCATTACGGTTTTCGTATTATTTTGTTTATTAGGGGCCACAATGAAACTTACAATTTTAGGATCAGGATACTTCATTCCAATGGTGAATCGTAATAATTCCGGATATTTATTGGAAATCGGATCAGAATATGTATTGCTTGATACTGGTTCAGGGACTCTCCGACAGTTGATTAAAGGTGGATACTCAGTCTGGAATATTTCCAAAATATTTTACAGTCATTTACACATTGATCACTTGGCGGATCTTTTACCGGTTTTGTTTACACGAAAGTACACCCAGCCAAACAGGGAGGAAGGGAAACTGTCACTTTTTGGTCATAACGATCTTCAGAAAATTATCGCTGGTTTTGAAAATTTATTCAGCCAGTGGATTATTCATGATAAGTACCCTTATCATTGCAATTGTATAAAACCGGGAAAGTACAATTATGACTCATTTGGATTAGAGGTTTTTAAAGGCAACCATGCCGAACAGAGCCTGATGTACCGATTTGAGGATTCGACGGGTAAAACATTACTTTATACCGGTGATACGGATTTATCCGATGAATTATATAAAGCAGCGAATGGAGTGGACATTCTTTTGACAGAATTATCCAGTACCAATGAAGAGTTCACACATGGCCATTTATCACCGTCAAAGATTTCACAATTATTGGATAAATGTAAACCGAAAGTGACGATTTTGTCGCACCTATCTCCGGAAACAGAAAAAGGAACGATCATTGATACAATAAACGTTCCTTTGAATTGTAAGGTCGAACTCGCCGAAGATTTTGCGGTCCGGAATATCTGAGTAATTATTCCGTTTATTTTTCTTCAGTCTTGCAACTTGATAAACCCATAATTGTGTAAATAGGGCAGAAACCCATCAAAGCGGTGACAGTCGGAATTAATCCGACAGCGCCCCACCAACTTTTGAAATAAAATCCCAATAAAATTGCAACAAGACCGATGAACAAGCGAATGATTTTGTCTGTTTTTCCAACATTGCATTTCATAATAATTTCTCCTATCGTATAAATTGTTATTTTTCAATATACAGTTTGAGTAACAATAGTGCAATTCGTTACGATCTATTTTATGAAAAGAAAAACGCCCGGTATCGTACTGATCCAGGCGTTTATGATTATTAGAAAATAATTAACGAACCAGTTTAATCAGATTTTGGAAAATCTCTTTGTTTTGCTGTAGTTTTTCTTCGTTTCCATAAACACAAAACGCATTCTGGGCAAGAACGTCTTCTACTAATTTTTTCATGTTGCGAATGTCATCCAGTGAAGTATTTATCACTTCATTCCGTTCCCGCTGCAGATCTTCCTGTTTGATATTCTCAAAGTAATATTTTACAGCCGTATTGCCTTGCTGAGAAGGAGTTTTTGGCTGGTCAATACCGGAGATAGTGCCAATAATAAATCGCGTCATTTCCTTTGTATCGACATTAAAATTCTCAAGAAAATTTGGTGTTTCCTGGAAGGTTTTTAATGTATTTTCGAGGTTTGGATCCCGATACGAGGCAAAATAAGCATCACCGTCCGCAGAAAAATTGCACCAGCCGCCGTACGCGCCACCAATTACCCGAATATTATTATACAGGTAATCCCGAGACAGGATTTGGTTTAACACTTCAATTTTACCATTCCAATCGTATCCCAGTTTTTTAAAATCATAGCCTTTAACCACGTATTGGACTTTTGAAGCGGCGATAAGACCTTCATTTTTTGGCTCAAAATCAAATCTCCAATTACTGTACAAAATTTCCTGACTCTTTTGAGTCTTTATAAATTTCTTGAACGCTTTAGTAAAATGTTTATAATCATCTTTTTCGCCAGTGACGGTTACAATAAGGTTATTTTTTGAAATCAGAAGATCAGCCGTTTCGTTTAACATCCTGATTATTTCTTCAGACTGATCATTATAATTGTTCAATAAATCCGTAATAAACCAGTAATAATCAACACCGCTGGTAATTTCATTAAACATACCTCGGTTACTGTAATAAGATTTTGCCCGTTTGGCAGCATAAGCATAACCATTTGACTTGATACTGGCCTCCAACTGAGACTGGTGACGCACTAAGACATCTTTTAATCGCTCCTTGTCATCGATGATTGAATAATTCGCAATTTCATTGGATAATTCAAACAATTTATTGATTTTACCGCCCATTGCCTTTGTATTAATAACGAATTTTGGAATGAGTTGATCGTCACTCTGATTGCCAAGGTAAGTGCCAAGATAAACGGTGAAACCACCGGTATGCATATTCAGTGCATTGTCTAATTCACCGAAGGTATAATTCTTAGTATTCATACTTCCCAGAAGTTCTGCTAATAATTTGGCATAAGGCAGGTATTCAATTGGTAATACTCTCATATCATAAAGGAAACGGACATAGATAACATTATTTGTGAATGTGTTATAAAATAGAACCGGAGTCTTTCCGACATTTTTTTTCTGAATCTGATAGTATGTAGCTTCCGGATTAATATCGGATAAATCCAGTAGTGGAATTGTTGCCAAGGCTTCCGGTGTGTCTTCCATTTTCTGACAGGCAATCAGAGATTCGGTGTTTTTAATCAATTGTTCAATTTCTCCGTCGGATAGACTGGCTTTATAGTCAGCCAATTCAGCAGCAGTCTTTGCATTTATTTCCTTTTCCATTCCCGGTTTGGGCTGAAGTGTCATTAATACAGCATGATTGTTATGTAAAAAATAATTATCCAGAACGGTTTCCAGGTAGTCCTCCTGAATCCCTGTTTTTAAATCGGCCAGGGATTTTTCCCATTCGAGAGTCAAAAACGGATCATCTGCATACAGCCAGCCGTTTAATTGGCTGAAAAGATATGTCAATCCTTTCTGGGCGTCGTCACCTTCCCGGAGCTTAAATTCAAGCCGGTTTAACGTTGCTTCTACGGATTGCTTATCAACACCTTTGCGGATTGCATCCTGAAAGGAATTCATCACGATTTCAGAAAATTTACTTGCGTCTTCAGGATTGGCGTTCTGGACATTAATCTGAACAACATTTTGCTTGAAATCATTCAGTCCGGCACTGACATCCCGACCAATTCCGGCTTTTTGTAATGCCAGACGGATCGGCGCCGATTCCTGGTTGACTAAAACATCGGTTAGAATATCCAAAGCCGCAACGAGTTTCCGGTCAACATTCATTCCGGCAACAAAACTCATTGATAAATAACTCTGATCTTTCAGATCACTTCCTTCAGGAGCCGAATAATTGGCGGTCACGATTTTCATTTTTTCAAAGGGTTTCTGAATAGCAATCGAGATTTTAGCATTGGAGCGCTTGTATTTTGACAAGTATTCGGAATCAATAAACTGCAACTCACCATGAATATCACCATTGCCATAAAGAAAAATCAGACTGTTCGATGGGTGATAATAGGTGCGATGATAATTGAGGTACTGGTCATAAGTCAAACTGGGAATGGCAGTTGGGTATCCTCCTGAAGAATAAGAATAGGCGTTATCGGGGAATAGAACTTTGTTAATCTGGTAGTCAAGTTCTCTCGCTGGACTGGAGAATGCGCCTTTCATCTCATTATAAACAATTCCACGATATTCAACCGGAGCGTCTTTATCGGTTAATTCATAATGCCAGCCTTCCTGTTGCAGAATGCGGGGATCATCATAAATCAGTGGATTAAAGACCGCATCAAGATAAATATGCATCAGGTTAAAGTAATCTTTATCATTCATGCTGGCGATGGGGTATATAGTGACATCACTTCCGGTCAAAGCGTTCAGGAAAGTTTTTAAGGACCCTTTTGACAAAACATCAAAAGGACTTTTAACCGGAAAATTCTTTGAGCCATTCAGGACGCCATGTTCCATAATATGGGGTGTCCCGGCATCGGAATTTGGAATTGTTTTAAAGGCAATTGAAAAGGTTTTGTTGGCATCATCATCCATTATCTTAAAAAGATGAGCGCCGCTCTTTGAATGTTCAAAATAGAGGCATTCGGCGTTTACTTCTTTGACAAAACGCTTTTCCAGCAATTTAAAGCCATAGTAAGTGCTGCCGATTTCGAAATCTGCAAACAAAGATACTGTTAATAGAATTACACTGATGACCAGCATTACGAGATGTTTTCGATTAATTTTCATGGATGTATTCCTTTATGAATAACATATTGATTTATAATTGGTTTACGTTTGGTGAAAATCTTTTAATATTTTCCATTGCCTCTCTTTGATGATTTAATTCGGAAAATGTTGCCTGAAAAATGGAGAAATATCAAATAAATTTATTTATCTCTGTGATTCGGGTTTATTCATAGTCATATTTTTCTTTGTAACATATTCACTTAAAATCTCCCTTAAACTTAGATATTACAGACGGAATTACACACATTAAAATTTAAAGAAATTCCCCTATATAGCTATTCTCATGATAAAATATCGTTCATATCGATAGATATTTTAGAATATTAGCAAAATTCAGTTCCTTGCTTTTGCCATACACCGTCCGTAATTTTCATTAATTAACAGGAGAAGCAAATGCTTAGAACCGCAACAGAAGAAGAGATTAGACAGGGAAAAGTTTCGGATATATATTTTGAGAGAACCGAAAAGATTCTGAAAGCAAAGAAAATAAATAAATCCGTTAAGGCCGAATTTTCCATACGTTCGTTCCCCGGTGAAATTCCCTGGGCGGTTTTCAGTGGATTATCCGATGTGGTGGATTTATTAAAAGATAAACCGCTTGACATCGAAGCTATCCCGGAAGGAACAGTATTTACACCGGGTTTGCCGGTGATGACTATCTCTGGTAAATACCTCGATTTTGGGACCTTTGAGACAACGATTTTAGGGTTAATCTGTCATGCTTCAGGTATCGCAACACAGGCTGCCAGAATTGTCAGAGCAGCCGAAGGTCGAACGGTTCTGGCCTTTGGCACCAGGCGGATGCATCCTGCCATTGCGCCAATTCTTGACCGGAACGCTTACATTGGCGGTTGTAATGGACTGGCCACAAAATTATCCGGTGAGCTTCTAAAAATACCGGCATCGGGTACAATGCCCCACGCACTTGTACTGTTAATGGGTGATACTATCGAAGCGACCAGAGCATTTGATAAAATTATTGATAAAAAAGTTCCCCGAATCGCATTGATCGATACATTTAACGATGAAAAGTTTGAAGCGGTGAACCTTGCGAAAGCGATGAAAGGAAAACTTTATGGTGTTCGTCTGGATACACCGTCATCCCGGCGAGGTGATTTTTTAGAAATAATGAAAGAGGTTCGCTGGGAACTGGATATCCGGGGTTTCAAAAATGTGAAATTGTTTGCATCCGGTGGACTGAACGTGGATGATATTATCGAACTTAACGAAGTTGTTGATGCATATGGCATCGGAAATGCGATTTCAAATGCATCGGTTCTTGATTTTTCGATGGATATTGTTGAAATCAGCGGAAAATCAATTGCCAAACGTGGCAAGAAATCCGGTCACAAACTCGTGTTAAAGGGAAAACTGCCCTTTGAATATATTTCTGTTCTGGCGTCGACAAAACCACCGAAAACCCGGCTAGTTACTAAGAGTTACCTGGAACAGGGAAAACTCGTCGCAAAACTTCCGGCAGATAATGCCATTCGGAGTTATGTACTGAAGCAAATCGGCGATCTGCCGCTTTTCTGATGAAAAAATTCTATCGGCAATTTAATCAAACATCCGATCTGGGCATTGAAGTGAGCGGATCAGACCTGCAATCACTCTATCGGAATGCGGCGCTGTGTTTGAGTGATTTGATTACGGATATCGAGTTGTTAAAAAAAATTGAAAACCGGATTGTGACTGTTCAAGCTGAAGATCGTGAGTTGCTGCTACGGGAATTTCTGGCTGAACTGCTGTATTTATTTAATACCTATAATTTTCTGTCAAAGGACATCACAATTATAAAAATCAGTGAAAATGAATTGGAAGTAGCATTATCAGGAGATCAGATTACAATTGAAACACATCCAATTTATCGTGAAATAAAAAGTGTCACATATCATCATCTTTTTATCAAACACACTGATTCCGGATATAAAGCCCGGTTTGTTTTGGATATTTAGTTATGGGTGAATTAAAGAAAATCACCGATTATCTCTGGGAAATTCCGCAAACTGGTCAAATGCTGGTTCCGGGTCGGATTTATGCATCTGAAAAACTAATAAATCAGATTCAAAGGGATGAAAGCCTGAAACAGGTTGCAAATGTAGCCCATCTCCCGGGAATTATCAATTATTCGCTGGCGATGCCGGATATTCACTGGGGCTATGGTTTTCCGATTGGTGGCGTTGCGGCTACTGATGCTTCATCTGGCGTGATTTCACCCGGTGGGGTAGGGTATGACATCAATTGCGGTGTCCGATTGCTCAGAACGAATCTCAGCGCCGATTTTATCTGGCCAAAAATTAAGAATCTTGTCACAGCTATATTCAATGCAGTTCCCAGCGGAGTTGGTTCTCACGGCGCCATTCAGAAATTGAACCGACAGGATATTCGT
>JAFGXZ010000115.1 GCA_016936335.1 Fidelibacterota bacterium | reverse complement strand
CACCACCGGCGCCAATAGAGGCCAGCACGGTTGTAATTACCAGTACAATTAGTCCCGTTAAAGTAAGTGGAATGTGAAACATATTGGCTGCCAGGACCGCGAACATCGGCAGGTGTACACAAACACCATCCATATTGATCGTTGCACCAAGGGGCAGCGAGAAGCTGGCCAGCTCGCTGTGGACCTTGAGCTTTTCCTGAACTGTGTGCAGCGAAACCGGCAGTGTAGCGGCGCTGCTGCGAGTTATAAACGCAGTGATAATTGCTTCATCCATATCGCGCAGAATGGCGTAGGGAAACCGCCGGGTCACAATAAACAGAAGGATCGGATACACAATAAACATCATGGCAAGAATACCGGACACAACACCGATCGTGACACTGACATAAGGTCCAGCAATATTGGGACCGTATAACCCGAAATTTGTGATTGACAGGGCCAAAACGCCGATCGGTGAATATTCCAAAATCCACTCGACAATTTTAAAAATCACATCCCGGGCCGTTTCAATGAGCAGGATCAATTGCTTGAGAATATGGTTTTCTGCATTATCCGAGGATTCCAGGATGATGCGAATAGCCAATCCGAATAAGATTGAAAATGTGATAATTGCCAGGAAATTATTTGATGCCAGGGCTTCGAAAGGGTTTTGAAACATGTTCAGAAGAATCGCCACAAAACCACCTTGAATCGGGGCGGAACTGGCGATATGATCGGGTTGTGTTCCAAGGACTTCGATCATTTTTTGCCAGTCGGCCAAATTGCTTTCGCTGCCGGGATTGATAACTAATGCAAGGGATGCTCCCAGAATTGCGGCCAGCAAAGAACAGAATAGATACCAGCCAATGACTTTCAGACCAATTTTTCCGAAACGTCGGATCGGAAGTGCCGCAGCACCGCTGATCAGTGAGAAAAATATTACCGGAATAACAATCATTTTTAATAAACTGATCAATATCGATCCAAAGGGCGATATATAGGGTGTCACCGATTCAGCGACCGGATTACCAGTTTGAGCAGATAGGATCCACAAAATGCTGCCAACGGCAGATCCGATTACAAATCCGGCGAGGAGGCGTATCAATAGTGATGTTGATGTATACCATTTAAAAATTGCTTTGATCATAATCCCTCATTGATTCAGTTGTATGGAATATATTTCCAAGCAGGTGGAAAATTCAAGGGAAAAGAAAATGCCGGTAGAATTTGCACCGGCATTATTGGATAATTTTTCAAAAAAGTGTATCGATTAACCCGGTTCGTCATCCTTGATAAAACTGTCGTAATAATTTTCCACTTGCCGGGAACCGCCGCGCAGCAGGCGAATCCACCAATGGGCAAATTTATTCAGCGGTGAAAGATACACGATCCAGGTGACCAGGTAGCTGTGGAAACCGAGCCAGGCGAGATAGTCCACGGGATCGCGCTGATAGGTAAATTCAAAATTTTTAAAATCTTCCAGATTTGTATTCAGTTCAATTTCGTCTAATGTTTTCGGACCCATATTCTGTTTCCAGGACTCGCGGACATAACCGATTTTATTTGGATCAACACCCATAATGTCCATGAGCACCATATCGGCGGTCAGCGGGTTTTCAGCGGCCATAACGACATCCATTTTGACCGGTTCGCCGGTCACGGGACCATTATTATCGAGAAAATATTCACCATCAACAACCGTGATCTGGGATTTCAGACGGCGAATTATTTCGTTAATTGCGTATCTGAAGAAGAAGTGATTGCGCAATCGCATTGAATCGGGAACCGTGCCCCAGTGATTTTTAATGGCGCCGGTATATCGGGTAACGAAATGCATTTTGGGCACAGGAACACTGATAGTCATATCGGTCTGTTCCAGCATTTCCTTGTTTAATGGTAGACGATAGGATCGCCAGCCACCAGGAACCTTGACGACTTTGGTTTCCTCTCTGGTCAGATTGACCAGGCGGACATTGCGGCTTTCACAAATCTCATAGAGGTCATGACCTTTGAACGCCCGTTCCATGGTATAGGAATTGTTCCCGCCGTCGGATTCGAACACGGTCAAATGTTTTGTACGCTCTTTCAAAACGTCCAGTAAAGCCGCCATAAAGCGAGGAGATGTGGTCACTCCGGGCATATATTCAGGGAAAGTAAGATTGGGTTTAACCCAGATATTGCTGTCGGGGAATATTTTATTTTTCCAGTCTACAAATTCCAGACTTTCGCGGATTTTGTCTCTTAAATTGGTTTCATTAAAATGGTGAATAGCAGCACGGTATTTCACAACAGCCTCCTATGGTTAATCCATTAAAATCATGACTCAAAATACTCTTTTAGGATAATAAAAGCAATGGTTCTTTCATAAATTGGAGAACTGCAATTTGGAAAAATTGCGGATTTATTATATTTCTGTTGAATAAGTTGATTTTATTTGAAACATTTTAAAGCGGTATTGATGATTATGAAAATAAAATCCAAAAACAGATTTAACCTTTAAAAAACATGGTTGTCAAAAGGGTGTGAAAAAAGGGAAATGTTGAAACAGGGATCAGTGAGACAAGCAGATGCAGAATCGTTTAACCGTTTGGTCATTGAAAATCAGGAAAGAATCTTCAGCCTTTTTCGCCGAATGGTTTCTTCTCACGATGAAGCCGACGATTTAACCCAGGAGACCTTTATCAAAGTGTATAAAAATCTGTCAAAATTCAGAAACGATTCATCGGAGTACACATGGATTTATCGAATAGCGGTCAATACTGGATTAAATTATTTACGGCGCCAGAAGGTTCGTCAGACGATCGGCCTTGATACACTAGATTTGGCAGCGGAACCAAGAGGGCAGGAGTACAATGAATTGACTAATTCTGCCCTGAAAAAAGCCTTGAAAAAATTGCCATCAAAGCAACAGATGGTCATCATTCTTCGAACGTACCAGGGGCTGGCATTTAAAGATATTGGACGACTTATGGACACAACTGAAAATGCCGCTAAAGTCAATTTTTCACATGCATTGAAAAACCTGAGAAAAATGTTCAAGGAAATGGGAGTGACGTATGAAACAATGTAAGGAATATGAAGATTTAATACCATTGTATGTTACTGGTGATCTGGACGCTGAAAGTCAGGTTGAGGTAGAAATGCATCTGCACGGCTGTGAAGCGTGTCGCCAATATCAGTTGTCATTATCGTCAATCATCACGACCATGAATCAGGACCGGATTAGGATTCCGAAAAGTTATGGTGCAGAGCTCGTTGTTACACTGAATCACCGGCTTGAAAAACGACAGGCCCGGCAGAAACAGTTACTCTGGGCAATCCCGGCGTTTACATCGACTTTTGCAATTCTGCTGATCACGGTATTTAGTCTGTTTAATTCGGAGACCTCATCCAACCAATGGTTGGCTCAACTAAATCAGGATCATAGTTATATAAATTTCAGTAATGTCGGGTATTTTGGTGAGATGTTAATGGAAGATGATATTGACTCTGCCGCGGAAACAAATTTATCCACGGACGAAATTTTCAAAAACGCGGTTTACCAGATTATCGAAGAGAAATCCCTTTCTGAAATTGATCGTTATCTGGCGGCAACTATCCAACTGAACGAAGCTGAATTTCAAAATATTATTAATGAAATGAAATACGAGATTT
>JAFGXZ010000114.1 GCA_016936335.1 Fidelibacterota bacterium | reverse complement strand
TCCCTGCGCCAGAAAAGACAGGTCTTTATGCTTTTTGGCGATATCTTCAAAAGCCCTGAAAAACTGATGGCCAATAATTTTTCGTTTACGTTCCGGACTTTTTATTCCTTTTAAAGCATTTAAAAATTGTGCCGAATAATTGTACATCCGGATGGGTAATCCCATTTTTCTCAATTTCCGGACCACTTCAAACTGTTCATCTTTGCGTAACAGCCCGTTATTAATGAATACCGGTACGCACTGGTTCCCAATAGCGCGATACATCAAGATTCCCATTACTGAAGAATCCACACCCCCACTGAGTGCCATCAGGACCTTGCCTTTTCCGACCCGCTGACGAATCTGAGCAGAAGTCTGTTCGATGAAATGTCCGGCCGTCCAATCCGGCGTTAATCCGGCAATTCCAAAGAGAAAATTTTCCAGGATTTTTTGCCCCTCGACAGTATGAACAACTTCGGGATGAAATTGCAATCCCAGCAAAGGTTTATGAGAATGTTCAATAGCCGCAGGAGCACTATTTTCAGAAACAGCAACAATATCAAAACCTTCCGGCAGACTGTCCACATGATCACCATGACTCATCCAGACCGTTGTATTGTCTTCGACATCTTGAAAAAGTGCGGATTTCTTCCTGAATTGGATGGTACTTCGACCATATTCCCGACGGTTTTCGGAATGCACTTTGGCACCGAAATGCCGGGACATCAATTGCAGACCATAACAAATACCTAAAACCGGCAAGCCCATTTCAAATAGTAACGGATCAATGTCCGGAGCTTTATCTTCATAGACGCTGGATGGACCACCCGATAAAATCAAGGCCGAAATATTATTTGAAGTGACATCTTCAGGGCGAATGTCGGGTAACACAATTTCCGAATATACCGACATCTCCCTGACCCGTCGGGCAATCAGCTGCGTATATTGCGAACCGAAATCAATAATCCAGACTTTATTTGGCTTGTTCACTCTCCTAAAATCTCCGGCAGCCAGTTGTTTAATGCATCGATAAATTTATAATTTGTCAAATCATATTTTACCGGAGTGATAGAGATGTACCCCTGTTTAATCGCTTCGTCATCAACATCATCTTCAGCGCTTATTTCCTCCTTTTTGCCATCCATCCAGTAATAAATCCGATTTCGGGGATCAACTCTTTTATCAAAGGTCTCCGCAAAATTGGCCATTCCCTGGCGGGTAACTCTAACCCCGGCGATTTCCTTTTCCGGTAGATTCGGTACATTGATATTCAGTAGTGTTCGATCCGGTAATCCCCTGGAAAGTACGATCGTCATCATTTTCACCGCAAATTGGGCAGCCGGTACAAAAATCGGATCTGTGTAGGTGGTGAGAGAAACAGCAATCGATGGAATTCCCAGGATCGTTCCCTCGGTTGCAGCAGACACAGTTCCGGAATAGATTACATTAATACCGGCATTAGATCCAAGGTTGATGCCGCTTATCACCATATCCGGCCTACGATCCAGCAGCGCTCCGACAGCAATTTTCACACAATCCGAGGGTGTCCCTGATACTGCGTAACCTTCCCACTGACCGGATTTATTAAAGCTGCTGACCCGAATCGGATCGGATAGTGTAATCGCGTGTCCGACGGCGCTTTTCTCACTGTCAGGTGCTACTACAACCACATCGGCACTTTTCTTCAATTCCTGAACCAGCGCGTGGATGCCGGGCGCTGCAATCCCGTCATCGTTGGTTACCAGTACATAGGGTCTAGTTTTTATCATTAAAGAAATCCAGTAATTTGATGATGGTCTTTTTAATTTCCGAACGCCCGACAATCATATCCACAAATCCTTTTTCCAAAAGAAATTCGGCGCGCTGAAAGCCTTCCGGCAAGTCTTTACCAATAGTCTGCTTGATGACCCGCTCTCCGGCAAATCCAATCAAAGCACCCGGTTCGGCAATGATGATATCACCAAGCATTGCAAAACTGGCGGTTGTTCCTCCGGTTGTAGGATCCGTAAGAATGGATATAAAAAGTCCACCCTCTTCGTGAAATTGCGCCAGTTTGGCGCTGGTTTTCGCCATCTGCATCAGGGAAAGAACACCCTCCTGCATACGAGCGCCGCCGGAGCTGGAAACAATGAGTAAAGGCAGTTTTTTTTCTCTGGCCCGGTCGATTGCCCGGGAGATTTTTTCACCGACGACAGACCCCATACTACCGCCCACAAAATTAAAGTCCATTACGCAGAGCACAACCCGATGCCTGTCAATATCACCTTCGACGGTAACAACAGCATCGTAAAGCCCGGTCTTTGCATGAGCTTCTTTCAAACGATCGCTATACCGTTTTGAATCTTTGAACTTCAGGGGATCGTTGGATTTTATTTTCTGATTGAATTCTTCATATTCACCATCAATCAAAATAGTAAAATAGTTGTTGCTGGAAATTCGAAAATGGTACTGGCATTGGGTGCAAATCCAGAAATTCCGTTCCAGTTCCCGTTTGTAGAGGTATTCCGAGCACTTGGGACATTTAATCCATAGCCCATCGGGAATTACCTTTTTCTCCGTGCTCAGTAAACCTGTTTTTGTTCTGCGAAACCAGTCAACCATAGTGACCTCACTCCAATATTTTAGTCAGTATCAAGGCATCGTAGCTGTCTTCATAGTACTTTACCCGTCTTCCGACACTTCGAAATCCTGTCTTGGTATACAATTGCCGGGCGGCTTTGTTGATTTCATTGACTTCCAGTGAAATTGTCAAAGCTCCCTTTTTCCGGCAAAAATCAAAAATCCATTTTAGTAAATGCTCTCCGTAGCCCATTTTTCGGTAATCCGGGTGAATGGCGATATTGGCAATATGGGCTTCATCTTCGAAAATCCAGAATATAACATAACCTGCTAATTTATCCTGAATTTTTAAAATATAAAAAAAACTCACCGGATTATATAGTTCATGTTTAAAAAAATCAAGTGTCCACGGCGTATTGAACGAAGAATTCTCTATATCTAAGACCTCGCAGAGATCCCGTTCGTCGGCGGGATTTATCCGGATTCTGTTTTCGGTTTCCACTTTTTGACCTCAAATTCACTTAAATACAGGGGTTCCAACCCAGGAACACTTTGGGAACGCAGGACCTGATAATGCTGATGTGCCAGCAAGGCAACGTGATCTCCTTCTGGAAAAAGTGTCTCAACCACATTAAAATCCGGGTCGCTGATTTCCGATGGACTAATATATAGGTACTGATTCTGATACCGTTGACGAATATCGAAAAAAGAATCATAACCGATGTCTATGGAGTCAATGTGGAGGGGATTTTCTTTTTGGCAATACACGTGATAGGCCAGATCCCGGTGTGACTTTATCATCAAAACCATATCCGAGTCAATGGTTTGACGGGCAACGCTTTCGAGAACCACCATTGTCGGAACCGGTAAAACCGGCAGTCTTCGGGCAAACGCCAATCCCTTGGCTGTGCTTAATCCAATTCGCAACCCTGTATAAGAACCCGGACCGATACTGACTGCAATTGCGTCAATTTCACTCATCGGGATCGATTGTTTTAATAAATCATCGATCAGAGAAATGAGTTGTTCTGATGCCATGGAACGACCGATTTGCGCGTTCCGGCCCACCAATTTACCATTGATAACAATACCGACACTACAGTTATTTGTGGATGTATCTATTCCTAAAATATTCATCAGTTTATTGAATTTTAAATAAATCGATAGTTCTCTTTTCAATCGTTTCTAATGCTTCAATACGAATCTGCCGGGTGTTTTCGGTGCTTAGATTATGATTCAGCCAGATTCGAATCGCCGTATCAGGAATCAGTTCAGCGATAGTATCCGCCCATTCTACCAGCGTAATCCCTTCTCCAAAAAAATAATCATTAATCCCCAATTCCAGCCACTCTTCCAGACGATTTTCCCGATAACAATCCATGTGGTAAACCGGAATTTTCCCCACATACTCATTGACCAGAGTATAGGTTGGACTTTCGATTTGCTGCTGAATATTCAGTCCGCGGCAAATACCCCGGATCATAGTTGTTTTACCGGCTGCCAGATCGCCGACAAACGCCAGCACATCTCCCCGATTCAATTGTGAAGCAATGATTTCACCCAGACGTTCTGTCTCGGCGGCTGAAGAACTGGTTAAATCTATCATCGTTCTATTTCGGCGTTAACGTCGCGATCGGTAATATTGTCTCTTCCATTGACATTCCCCCGTGCTGAAACGTATCACGGTAATGGGACTGAAATTTATGATAATTCGTCGGATATACGAAATAAAAGTTCTCTTTCGCAATCAGGTAATTCGTATTGATTCCAAGGTTTGGTAATTTATACTGTTCAGGATCTTTGATCACCAGTGCATATTTCTGATGGCTGTTCAGATTTTTTCCGTATTTAAAACGAATGTTTGTGGATGTTTCTTTATCGCCCACAACTTTTACATCATTCTGAACCCTGATACTTCCATGATCGCTGGTGATGATAATAGTAAATTTATACTCAGCGAATTTCTTCAAAACCGAATAAATCCAGGAATGTTGAAACCAGGTACGGACAATCGAACGATAACTGGCTTCATTGGGTACGATTTCTTTTAAAATTTCCGAATCCGAGCGTCGGTGAGCCAGAACATCCACAAAATTAATCACCAGAGAGATGAATGGATTTTCCAGATATGTGGATAATTTTCGGTCCATTGACCAACCCGCATCGGAATCAAGCACTTTAACATATTTTATCGATCTGGTCAATTCAGGAATCTCTTCACTGACCAGATTTTGAATCATCTGCGCTTCATGATGATTCATTGAACTCTCGTCTTCCTCGTCCCTATCCCAGATATCTGGATAGGCTCGATTGATTTCCGACGGAAACATACCACTAAAAATCGAGTTTCGTGAATAGGGCGTCGCTGAAGGTAAAATCGAAAAATGATAATCCGTGACAACATTATAAAATTCATA
The DNA here is from genome assembly GCA_016936335.1 of Fidelibacterota bacterium. Lineage (GTDB taxonomy): Bacteria > Fidelibacterota > UBA2242 > UBA2242 > UBA2242 > B118-G9. The sequence continues at coordinate 2,027 of JAFGXZ010000114.1, read as the reverse complement.
CAGCAGCGGCTCGAAGGTCAGCCATTGATCCAGCCGCATACAATCAATCACAATAAACAGAACTTTTTCACCGGCTCTGAGCCTTGGAAATACATATTTGCGGACGACGTCAGTCGATAATGTTGGCCTGAAATGAGAATCTTCATTTACCCAATCACTGTAGTGTTTTTCTAGATATTTACCGTATTCAATATTACAATCCCGTACCTGATCTTCCAGGGTTTCTTTTAGACCCAGATCGGGATGATCGTCAAATTCAATATCCCAGCGCGCCAGTTTTTTATAAATATCAATCCATTCATCGCTGCTCAGATCCTCGTACAGACGTCGGGATATGGAATGGAATTCTTCCATGTAATTACGGGATACATGTTCCGATGAAATCCGGTTTTGTTCCAGAACCTTCTTGCAGGCCATGAGTACCTGACTGGGATTTACGGGTTTCGTCAGATAGTCGGTAATTTTCTGCCCAATGGCTTTTTCCATCAGGCTTTCTTCTTCATTTTTTGTAATCATGATCACCGGCAATCCCGGTCTAATATCTTTAATCTCGGTCAATGTTGTCAGGCCGTCTTTGCCAGCCATCATTTCATCCAGAAGCACAAGGTCAAAATTTGATTCCGTCACCATATTTACGGCATCGTTACCATTAGAGACCGGTTCCACATCGAAACCGCGGCTTCTGAGAAATAATATATGAGCTTTAAGCAGTTCGATTTCATCATCGACCCACAAGATTTTCCCTTTTTTACTTACCATTTTATTTTCCCCGGCTTAGGATTTGACAATCTTGTATAATATACGTGAATTGGATTTGCAACCAATACAATTTTACGGACTCAGTTTTCAGCATGTAAACAAAAAGGCAGACATGTTTCTTACGACAGTCTGCCCGATATAGTTCCCCGAAATACTTGGTTTTACTTGGTAGTCATAACGAATTCACCTTGCCAGCTATCCCCGGGCGGATTCTCCTTGAAAATTTCACATCTTCCGATAAAAACTTTTGAAGGTGGGTCTTCACCGGTCACAGCAATCGCCTGATTGAACTGCTCGATGGCTTCATTCCATTGACGATTCCAGTACAGCTCGATGCCCTTCGTGAAAAAAGTTCTTATCTGGTCCTGTTCGTCGGTCAATTCCCCCTTTTTAGCCATTAATTCATAAACGGTAATCGGAATCAATTTACCTTTAACGACTAATTTATCCAGTATTCTGACCTCGATTTTATCGCTTGCCTGTTTCAGGGTTTCTTCGCCAATCATTATATAAGAACCGTACTGCTTATTGGCGCCTTCAAAACGACTGGCCTGATTTACCGCGTCCCCCATCACCGTATACTGAAAGCGCTGGGCGCTGCCCATGTTACCGGCGCTGACAACACCGGAATTCACGCCCATACGAACATATATATCAACACCATGATCTTTTTTGATTTCCTTACGAAGTTCAACGAGTCTGGCCTGCTGATCCAATGCTGCCCAGCAGGCTTTCCAGGCGTGTTCCGGATCTTCCATCGGCACCCCAAAATCACACATGATGGCATCGCCCTCGTATTTATCCACATAACCATCGTAACTCATGCAGATATCCGTCATCGGGGAAAGGTATTTATTTAACACCACCGACAACTCTTCCGCCGACAGACTCTCGGATATTGTGGTAAATCCGGCGACATCGGAAAAGAACATCGTAGCGTCGCGTTTTTCACCGGAAAGAGCAAATGCATCAGGATGGTCTTCAAGATATTTTAAAACTTTCGGACTCATGTAGGTCTGGAACATACCCCGGATTTTCTTTTTCTCTTTTTGTTCAGAAAGGAACTGATATACAACATTACTGATATAACTTAACAGGATAACCGATATTGCCGGAATCATCTGTATCCAGGTACTCTTCTCGATAAATAGCCAGATGGAACCGAAAATATACCCGGCAATTAATACCAAAGAAAATACACCGCCAAAAACCGGCCGAACGATACTGACTACCAATGCGGTTAATATTCCAATAATAAATACAATGGC
>JAFGXZ010000010.1 GCA_016936335.1 Fidelibacterota bacterium | reverse complement strand
CGACTGCCGATGAACAGTGAAAGTGTGTCATTGTCCTTTCGGGTAGATTATAAAATAAAAATGAATATTCTCAAAGAGATGATCGAGACTCTAAAGATCAAATCAAAAAATGAGGGAAAATCCTTTATTGAGTATTCCTTTTCAGGTAATGATTATGTCTTTACCACCGATTTTATCCGAAGGGTCGCCTATGGTGAATACCGCTATTTTCCAGTGATTTCGCTGGTTGATGAAACCGGCAATGTCGTTGCCCGTGTCATCGATTCTCCCGGAACGTTAAACCAGATTAAACATTTTAATCCCATGTTTAATATTGCCGCCGGGCCCTGGACAATGAAGGTCTTTCTGGTCAAGGGAATTCAGGAGATCGATTATGAATTGATACTTCCGATCCGGACAGTAGCCAGAATATCTCAGGTGACCATCGATCTGAAGACTGAAGAGGAGTTATTACATTTATCGAAATTGAAGAATTAATCTTAATAATGGTGGACAATTGCTAATTAAAAATTATTGAAAGAATAAATATGACGAAAAATAGAATTTTAATTATTGACGATGAACCCAATGTTTGTGAGTTTTTGGCAGAATACCTGGAATATAAAGGTTTTGAAACAAAAATGTGTCAATCGGGTAAAGAGGCGTTGAAGTATCTGGAGTCGGAGACCTTTGATGCTATTTTATTGGATTTGATTATGCCGGAAATGAACGGATTGGAAGTCCTCGAGAAAATAAGATTGATGAAGATCATGATCCCGGTAATTATTGTGACCGGCGTTAAAGATAAAGACGTTGCTGAAGATGCGATTAAACTCGGCGCTGCTGATTTCATTCCCAAACCGATTGATCTTGACAGGCTTGAACAGAGCCTGATTGTGAATATTAAAAATCTTCGATAAATAAAAGGATTCTTATTTTGGACGTGATTAAATGGCTTCTACCCAATCAGAAGATATCCAAAGACACCAACAGGTTCTTTGAAGACCTTGGTAAGGTTGTCAAACAATCCCAAGGAATTGATATCGAATATGAACGTATGAATAATGATTTGCCAGCTATTGAACAGATAGCAAAGAGCAGCTCAGCGATTACTCTCGTCAGTAATTATGAGGCGATGTACCTGGAATCTTTCTACGAGTTTACACCCCTGTTTAAAGTTGCAATCACCGAAATTAAGGGACTGGTCGTTGTACACAAAGATTCCCGGGCCAGGCAACTGATTGACATTCAGAACCAGCCGGTCATATTACCCAATAGTACGGATTGGATGATAGTAAATCCGGTGATTCTTTTTTTGGTAAAAAAATGCAGTCTTGTTAAATCCGAGCAGATTAAATCTTATACAGCAGAACTGGAACCTTCTAATCTCTTTCAGGTAATTGAAAAAAAGGCAGTGGCAGCAGTGACGACCAGTTTTGAATATAACCTGGTTCCTGAAAAAGAGCAGAAAAGTCTTAAAATACTGGGTGAATTTCCGATTTTGCCGGAATATGTCGTTGTCTCGGGACCGGATTTTAAAAGTCAGAATATTGCGAAATTGCGTAACGGTCTCGACCGTTGGCGTTCTAAATATGCTGATCAATATAAAGATAAGGGAATGCGGATTCTTCCGTTTGAAAGTGATAACCGATCTCTGCTGGTTGAAGCCATTGAAGGTTTAGGTTATACTCTCAATAAATTTGTTGAGGAATACAACGATCTTTTAGTCGGCAGCATCTCCGCCAGTCACCGGAAAGAGCTGGAGGAAATGGAAGAGAAATACGCACGGCTGAAAAACTTTAATGATAAACTGGTAAAAATGTACCAGGATGTCCGCGACAGCCGCGATCGTCTGACAAAGGAAATTGAATCGGCTACCGATAATACGATTCTGTTTCTCAAGGATGGAACGGTTTTGGGTTGTTCAAGATCGTTTTGTACAATGTTGAAATATGGCCGGCAGGAGATTGTCGGTCAGGAAATCACGAAGTTTATTGAAACAAATATTAATACCCCGTTTAGAAAATTAATTCAGCAGATAGATGTAGGATTAGTACGGTCGTTTCTTGTAAAATTAAAAAGTGCCGACGGAACCGAGACTGAACGAAAAATGGAATTTAGCATCATTGAATTGACGGATTCTAAAATCATTCTTGGAATTGTATCAAATTTAGAAAAATAATAAGAACAAGAGGTGTCAATATGAAAATACTGGCAAGATTTTTTGTAGTAGCATTATTAGTAAGCATCACCGCTTCAGCACAGAATTACTTTGCGACGGTGTTAAAATCTACCGGCTCGGTTTATGTCAAGCCCAGCGGCGAGACTGAATTTAATGTCAATGCCGAAATGGGAATGGGATTACATATCGGCGATGCCATTATGACGGGTGATGACGGATTTGTGGCAGTTATTTTCACCAAAGATAAAAGCCTTGTGAAAATCCGAAAAAATTCCGAAGTCTCAATTCGGGAAGAATACAGCGTCAGAACAGTAAAGGTAAGTGAAGGTCGGGTACTGGCCAGTGTCACACCCGGTGTTAAAGGATCTTTCCGGGTTGAAACGCCAACATCGGTTGCTTCTGTTAAGGGCACCAAATTCTGGACAGTCACCTCTTCTCAATTCGGTGACCGTTTTTATGGCGTTGAAGGCAACGTCAATGTTATGAATTTAATAACCGGTGTTGAATCCAATATGGCACCCGGTCAGATGATTATTTCTACGCCTCAGGGCCAATTGGTGAATATGCCGGTTGATCCTGATGATATGCCGGTTGATCCTGATGATGAAGCACCAAAACCCGAGCAGGAACCACAAGCTCAACCCGAAGAACAGGTGTCTAAACCTGAAACAACAACTCCGCCCAGCGATATGGCGGCTGCCCCGTCTGAAATGCCAGCCGAAGTCGCTGAACCGAAAGAAAAGGGCAGCGGTTCCGATAAACCCTTTGGAATGGGACTTGGGCTTGGATCTGTGACCATGGATGACAAAATCTACAACCAGATTGCGCTGAGACCGGAATTTCGAATCAGTAAACTGGCCGTTGCTCTGGACATTGCAATATATATGGATGAACAGGGTAACATCCGAAAAGATGAATGGGATGAACTTTCTGATTATTTTGAT
>JAFGXZ010000113.1 GCA_016936335.1 Fidelibacterota bacterium | reverse complement strand
ATGCCGAATGAACAAATACAACATTGGTTCTTAGATAACAGATAGCTCAAGAAACCCGGTTTAAGCGAGCGCAGCGAGTCAACCGGGTTTCAAAGGGATGGAGTTAAAACCCGGTTGGCTCCGCGCGCCAGAGGCGTCCCTCAAGGGAAAACCGGGTTTCATTGTGATGGGTTTCCGGGGAGATTAAAACCCGGTTGTCCCGATAAATCGGGATGAAACCGGGTTTTTGTTTATTCTGCTGCTCCTACGGCGTAACCCAATAAAATATATGGAGTACACCGACTGTGTCGGTGTTGTATCGACATAGTCGATACACTCCAAAAGAAGAGGAAGGCGAACCCCGGTTTTATTGTTCAATATCCCGGTGAGTCCGGCAGTTCAGGCAGATCTTGCCGCGATAGGCGCCGGCGATTTCCGGCTGCTTTGACTTTTTACTGAAGTGTTCCCGAAATACGACTCCCTTATCCCGGGCAATCTGCTGATCCTCTGCTGAAAAATGGGTTATTCCGTACAATTTATGATTGATCTGCATTACCGCCAGCCGCATGGGTGCGCCGCAGCGCCAGCAGGAATGATCGATAATGAAAAGGCGTTTTTCGAACAATGGCGCATCGCAGTGTACGCAATGTTCCCGGGGACAATACAGCACAACGGTCGGGTCGATGCCGTGATATAAGCCCAGCGCTTCGAGGGCTTCCGCGTTGGCGATCCGAAAAATCAAGAGCGGAATTTGTTGTTGATTACAGTATTTCAGTACCTTGTCATCCGGGCGGTGGCTGACCACAATTTCGATCAGGGCGCGGGGTTTATTATTTTTGTCCAGCAGGCTGATGTCCGGTCGGCAGTTATCGAGGTTTTTTTCCAGTGCCGCCTGACATACATCTTCCAAAAGATTAAGGCTGTGCCGGTGCGAACAGGCGATACATTTCCATTTGATTTGGACCAGCTGTTTTAGTGCAATCGCTGAAATTAATTTTTCATATAAAAATTGTTTGGCGATGTAATGCAGAACTGTTTCGGTGCTGCAATTGGCGCCGGGATAGTGGGCGAAGTGATGGCGGATTTTCTCACCCTTGCGGGCGACAACGGCTATTTTACAGACCGGGCAAACCGCGTTACATTTCAAGCCCCGGGCGACGGTAGAGATGTGCACCAGACGACCGTCCTTCTCAGCATAGGGTACTTTGACCTGACTTTTTTGTTTCTTTTCAGAAGAATTTTCCGGTAATCCGAGGGCCTGGTACAGCGTGTTTTCGATAGAGCTTTCAGCAGTCATTTAGATCATTTCGTTACTTTGAGAATATATAACGTTTTCAAGGACTTTTAACAGGATTTAATCAAATTTCAAGCAGTTCAGGCTTATGCTTTCTGACATTTCGGGCAGATATGGCTACTTCTTTGCCCGACGATAATGCGTTCGATTTTTGTCTGGCAGCGGGGACATAGATGACCGGTTTTGCGGAATATTTTCAGATTCCCGGCATTGTTTCCCCGCTGATTTTCCGCCGATGTAAAGTTACTTTGCCCGTTTCCCAAAGATGTTCCCTGGTTGTCGATACCCTGTTGAAGGACGTAGCGGATTGCGTTGTACAGGTCAGCTGCTTTTTTCGGTGATACGGTAGCAGCGATTTTCTGCGGGTGCAGACGGGCTTCCCAGAGGGCTTCATCGACGTAAATATTGCCCAGTCCGGCGATAAATGTCTGATCCAGGAGCAGTGGTTTCAATTGGCGGTGTTTGGATTTCAGTATTGTCTTGAATTGTGCTACTGTGAAATCAGCACTCAGCGGTTCCGGACCCAGATTTCCGAGAATTGTGTCCGGTTTATCCGTCAGGATCATGCGCCCGAATTTGCGGGTGTCGTGAAAGCGCAGATCGCGATTATCATTCAGATGCAGAATGACATGCTCATGCTTGTTTGTTTCAACGCTTGTCGGGATGATGATTAATCGCCCGCTCATGCGCAAATGGATGAGCAGATGCACGGCACTTTTAAAATCAATAATAATATATTTTGCGCGCCGCCGGACAGTCATGATAATTTGGCCGGTAATTGTTTCAGAAAATTCACCTGATGTCAGATTGCCGATGCTTTTGTTCCAGAAAACGTCGGCACCGCAGATCGTTTTGCCAATTAGTCCTCCGGCGATCAGATCATTTACAACCGTCTGAACTTCGGGCAACTCAGGCATCAGGATCGTTGAGACGGTTTGAATTTCAGATTGACCAGCCAGCCTTTGAGTTTTTTCAATGGATAGAGCCCGAATCCATCCCAAATCAATGAGGGTCTGACCAGCGGCGCCAGCAGGAAAAATTTCACCATCATATCCCAGACAATGCGTTTGTGGGTGGGCGGGCAGCCTTTGATGCGGACGATGCGCTTGGCATGAATATTAGTAGAAGCCTGGGCGCAGTCACCAACCAGCAGAACCGTTTTATCTTCGATTTTACCGGTTACTTTTCCAACAAGGGCCGTCAGTTTCGGGAAGCGATTCAGTGTTTTTAATTTCCGGTCTTTGACCATGTGCAGCCAGTCCAGAAAGATTCCCTGGCAGCCGCCGGTGCAATAGGGCGTTCCGCTGATGATCTTAAAATTGCATTTGAACTGATCCACCGGATAATAGCCGTAATCTAAATCTTTGGTTTTTTCCTGAATATTAGAAATCGGAAGATCGCCAAGTATTTCTATATCATCGAAACTGCCCGGGCCATAACCGCGGTCGATGGCCTCTTTAATGTGCTCAATTTTGAAGGGATCAAGGTTCAGCATCCTCGCACAAACCATATCGTGAGCAACGGCATTGGCAGATATAATCAGCACACCCAAATCCATTCCGTGCTGGGTCATCTGGTTGCCGCCAAAGGCGAAGCGAATACCGTCAGTGATAATCAGATCAGGATTGGCAATTTCCAAAACGTCGATCATTTTTTTGTGAAGGTCCATGTTGTGATGATACATGCGCTCTTTGCTGTCGATGGAGCCGATATTCAGTTTCAGTGCCCCGGAGTAGGCGTTGGAGAGGACATTTGTTTTAAGTTTCGGTGCAAAAATCAGAAAATCCCGGTCGGCGATTGCCCGGGCGACCCGAATGCTTTTATGAATTTTTCCATTGTCCAAACCCAATCGAACCTGTGTACTTTCTTCCATGGCGACAAGACCCACACCGTATTTCCGTTTCAGTTTCCGGTAGCCGGCGTGCCGGAATGCTGTGGCGGTTGTGATTCCCAGGCCGGATTTTTCGACAATATCTATGCGGTCCACATCAGTACCATTTTTCAGAATCGTCCGGATGATTCCCTCCACAACTTCACTGCGGGTGTACGATTCAGTGGCGACTTTCGGGTGTGCCATGACCAGGTTGGGCTTTATGACAATGTTACCCCGGATTTTTGCCCGGATGCCGAAATGATTAATCGCCTGTGAAGTGCGATCGGTAATGGTTTCCGGTTCATATTCAGGACAGGAAAAAATAAAAACTTTGTGATTTGGCATGACGATGTTCCTTGTCTATTGCCCAAAATATAAATATTTTTAGGCATATGAAAAAATATCATCAATCCAAAGACGAGGTTTGTAATGCTCGATAAGGTAAATCCGACGAAGACTAACGCCTGGAAACGGCTTGAACAGCACAGCCGCCTTATCCAGAGTATGCATTTACGGGAGATGTTTGCCGGAGATCCGGGGCGTTTTAAGCGGTATTCCATTCAATTTGAAGATATTTTGGTGGATTATTCCAAGCATCTGATTACCGGTGAAACTCTTGACTTGTTGTTCCAACTGGTTAACGAGACAAAACTGCAATCGGCGATTGAGGGAATGTTCAGTGGCGAGCGGATTAATGAAACCGAAGACCGGGCCGTGTTGCATACGGCGTTGCGGAATCGTTCCAATACGCCGGTGCTTGTTGATGGTAAAGATGTGATGCCGGAAGTCAATGAGGTACTGGCTCAGATGGAGTCCTTTTCAGATCAGATAATCCGGGGTGACTGGAAAGGATTTACGCAGAAACGCATTACCGACATTGTGAATATTGGTATTGGCGGGTCGGATCTCGGTCCTGTGATGGTGACCGAAGCCCTGAAACCTTATGCGTTTACTCATCTCAATGTTCACTTTGTTTCCAATGTGGATGGAACACATATATCAGAAACGCTGAAGGTTTTAAATCCTGAAACGACACTGTTCATCATTGTGTCAAAAACTTTTACAACTCAGGAAACGATGACCAATGCCCGGAGCGCCAAAGACTGGTTGTTGAAACAGCTGAAAGATGAAAAAGCCGTCGCCCGTCATTTTGTGGCGGTTTCCACCAATATTGATGCGGTGAAGTCTTTTGGGATTGATACGGACAACATGTTCCGCTTTTGGGATTGGGTTGGTGGGCGTTTTTCGCTCTGGTCGGCGGTTGGGTTGTCGATCGCCTGCGCGATTGGTTTTGATCGTTATTCCGAGTTACTGGATGGGGCGCATGCCATGGACCGGCATTTTAGAGAAAGTGAGTTCAGTGAAAATATTACGATTATTTTTGGATTGCTGGGAATCTGGTACCGGAATTTTTTCAATGCAGCATCCTGGGCGATTCTGCCCTATGACCAATATTTACATCGTTTTCCCGCTTACTTGCAACAGGCGGACATGGAAAGTAACGGGAAGTATATTGACCGAAACGGCAAACCTGTCGATTATCAGACCGGGCCGATCATCTGGGGTGAACCCGGCACCAACGGGCAGCATGCTTTTTACCAACTGATCCATCAAGGAACTCAGTTAATTCCCTGTGATTTTCTGGCTGCTGCCGAATCCCACAATGATATTGGCGGCCATCACCGGATATTGCTGGCGAATTTTTTTGCCCAGACGGAAGCACTGATGAATGGGAAAGATGAATCAGAGGTCAGAAAAGAACTAAAGGCCGAAGGATTTTCCGAAAAGAGAATCCGACAATTACTACCGTTTAAAGTTTTTCCGGGTAACAAACCAAGCACATCAATACTCTATCGGAAATTGACGCCGCGGGTGTTGGGATCTTTGATTGCGATGTATGAACACAAAATATTTGTGCAGGGAGTTATCTGGAATATTTTCAGTTTTGATCAATGGGGTGTCGAATTGGGAAAGCAACTGGCCAAACGGATTTTGCCGGAACTGGATTCGGATGTGGACATTAATTCTCATGATTCATCGACAAATGGCTTGATAAACAGTTTTAAAAAAATGTGGAAGTATTGAGGTATACGCATGTTTGAATGGTTTAAAGCATTACATCCTGTCATCCAGGCATTACTGGCGACCTGTTTTACCTGGTCAATGACCGCAGCCGGTGCAGCAGTAGTGTTTTTCTTTAGAGAGATTAACCGGCGGATACTGGATGGTATGCTGGGATTTGCGGCCGGGATTATGATTGCGGCGAGTTTCTGGTCCTTGCTGGCGCCGGCAATAGAGATGACCGAACAGGCTGGTGGAATTGCCTGGGTTCCGGCGGTTGTTGGTTTTTTAATGGGGGGTGTTTTCCTGCGTATTGTCGATATGCTGCTACCCCATCTGCATATCGGATTTCCCGATGAAGAGGTTGAAGGGATTAAAACTCATTGGCAGCGCAGTGTTCTGCTGGTTTTGGCAATCACATTACATAATTTTCCCGAAGGTCTGGCGGTTGGTGTGGCATTTGGGGCGCTGGGTGCGAATCTTCCGTCAGCGACACTGGCGGGAGCGGTTGTGCTTGCAATCGGTATTGGCATTCAAAACTTTCCCGAGGGAACAGCGGTTTCGGTTCCTCTGCGCAGAGAAGGTCTATCCCGGTTCAAGAGCTTCTGGTACGGTCAACTATCGGGAATTGTCGAACCGATTGCCGGCGTTATCGGCGCTGCTGCGGTTCTCTTGATGCGGCCGATTTTACCCTATGCGCTGTCCTTTGCGGCCGGTGCCCTGATTTATGTCGTGGTTGAAGAGCTAATCCCGGAGTCTCAGCTGGAATCGAACAGTGATGTTGCCACTTCCGGGGCAATGATTGGATTTGCCGTGATGATGCTATTGGATGTGGCGCTGGGTTAAATTTGAATACTAATCATACCGATATAAGCAAATACAAATGATAATTGTAACGATAATCCGTAATCCAGATCACATATCATAATTTGTCAAATTCTCATTGTGTTTACAGTCACAGTCAAATTAATAAATATTGAATATGTTCAGTGCAAATATGGAAAATCAAACTCCCCAAAAAAATAGTAATAATTGAACAAAAATAATTGTGATTCGTTGAAAGTCAAGATATCAAAATGTAAATTTAGTTGAAGATCAACACTCAAATGCTTAAGAATCGACCAATTTTTCCAAAAAAAATCAAAATATGGAGGCAACTATGAAAAAAGTGGTGACGATTGTGATGGTGCTGATGCTGCTGATTTCGTTTGTTTGGGCGGAGAATACCAATCAAGCGATTAGGCGCGTGCAGTGGAGTCGTGAAATGGCAAAAATGAACCAAAGTGAAAACGTTCAGGTAAAAGCCAACGTTCAAAACCGTACTTTGGTCAGAACTGACCGTGAAACCGTGATGCGGAACCAGATGGGTAAGACTCATCGGTATAAAACTGCTCATAAGGTTCAACCGAAACATCAGTTTTTAAAGAATGTGGGTGGTTTTCAGCCGGTGCAGACCAGCAAGTTGAAATTTGCCCCGCAATCGGCCAATCTTGTTATTGGCATGGATACATTGGCTTTACACTCATATGTTCCGGATACGGTTGACTATATCGCCGGTGATTCCTTTGTCTTTCAGATTTTTTCCTATGATACGATCCTGCTTGAATTCTGGGTCGATAATGGTGACGGCGTGTTTGGTTATGATGATTTTTACATTGAAATGGGAATGGATTATGGCGGTCCGGTCAAAGTCTGGGACGGTGTTGAATTCGACGAAACGCCGCCGGGCGATGGAATTTTCCAGGTCACCCTGAACAGTGGCAGTATGGCTGAAGATGGTCCGGAACCCTTCTTTGGTTTACAAAACTGTATTGTGTACGTCAATGCCTGGAATGTAGATAATACGGAAATGTTTTCCGGGGTTGCTTTGGTTGGTGCACCGGATGAAGAAACCAGCATTGAAGGCACAGTTTTAGTTGAAGCCGAACCAGTAAAATCTGTTTCGCCTAATAATCCGGCTGCGAATATAGTTGTATGGGCAGCTAAGATGCCTGCTGATACCATGCATAATGATTGGGAACCGGAAGTCGCATTTTTGACCATGACCGATGAATTTGGACATTACCGGATTGAAATTCCCGATATGTGGCGTGGTGATTATGTAATTGGAGTTGCCGATGTCTGGAAACTTTATCCCGGCTACTTTGCGGATCCGTCTGAAATTGATATGTTTATCGGTGGTGATATTTCACCCGTCGATTTTATATTAATCCAGGGTAAAGAAACCATATACGGTGCAGTGGAAGAT